>CAJTQH010000011.1:0-4479 GCA_910578305.1 uncultured Muribaculaceae bacterium | reverse complement strand
GTACCACAAGCACTGCGGTGAGCATAAAGTATATACCCCAAAGACTCTTGGCTGTCTGACTCACTCGCGGACGCAACTTGTCGTGCGTGATGCCTGTGACCTCTGCGTTGAACATCTGCATGCCGCCAGAGTGGTTGAGCATGGGTATCACAGCGAGAGTAAACAATATTATTCCCATGCCTCCTATCCATTGCATGAGGCTTCGCCACATGTTGATGGCATGTGATGACGACTCCACCGAAGTGAGCACAGTGCAGCCAGTGGTGGTAAACCCCGACATAGCTTCAAAAAACGCGTCGCTCACTCCCAGATGCTGCGTGCTGAGGATAAACGGCAACATGCCGAACAGCGAGAACACTACCCATACGAGTGCCGTCAGCAGAAATCCCTCGTGCTTACCCATATCACTGCGACCGGAGCGTAGCCCGAACGTGAGAACCACCCCTCCTATCAGAGTGGCCGCCACCGACACGCCGAATGCCATGACATCAGACTCACCGTAGACTAAAGCCGTGACAAGCGGTATGAGCATAAACGCACTCTCTATCATAAGGAGCCAGCCTATGATGCGCAGTATCAGTCCATAGTTGATTGTACGGATAGTATTTTTCCTCATGAGAAGAGTCTTTCGATTTTATGTATGGCACCGGCCAGACAGAACACCACAACGTGGTCTCCTGCAAGAATCTCAGTGTTGCCGTCGACCAGCATGCCACGACCGTCGCGAATCAGTCCGGCAATGGTCATGTCGTGGGAGAGGGAAAGGCTTTTCACAGGGCCCTTGGTGACTTTTGACTTTGGCTTCACCTCTATCTCGGCAACATCGGCATCGGCCAGCGCCATGAATTTTGACGACTCCACATCGGCATCGAGCATCATCTGGAATATCTTGCTTGAAGCCAAAAGTTTCTTGTTGATGATGGTACCTATATTCAGCCCCTCAGCCTCGGATATATACTGTATGTCCTCGACTTCAGCTATGGTCTTCCGTACGCCATACTCCTTGGCGCTAAGGCTTGTGAGGATGTTAGTTTCAGAACGATCTGTCAAAGCCACGAATGCATCCATCTCGTCTATTCCCTCCTCCCGAAGCACGTCTATGTCGCGTGCATCGGCATGTATCACTTCGCAGTCGCCGCACAATTCGGCCAGTCGCAGACATCTGTTACGGTCGATCTCGATAACCTTGAATCGATATCTGTCGCCTGCCATTGCCATGAGCCTCACAGCTATGCGACTGCCTCCCATGACAAGTACCTTGCGAATGTCGACCTTGGTCTTTCCACATATATCTTTCAGTTCGTCGATATATTCCCGCTTCAGAGTCACGTATAGTATGTCGTTGGACTCTATGAAGTCATTGCCTCGGGGTATGATGGTCTCATGATTGCGTTTGATTGCCGAAATGTGGAAATTGTGACTTACTCCGGCAAGCTCTTTGAGCTGCATCCCGGCAAGGCGTGCGTTGTCGCGGATCTTCACGCCAACCACTATGAGTTCTCCATCGTGAAGTTCGCACCAGTTCCGCACCCAGGATCGCTCAAGGGCATTGAGTATCTCGCGAGCCGCCAGATATTCCGGATATATCATGACATCAATGCCGTGATTGCTGAAAAATCCGGCATTATCCTGCTGCATGAATTCATAGTTGTCAATACGCGCCACAGTCTTCTTCGCTCCAAGACTTTTGGCCATGGAACATGCCACCACATTGGTGGTCTCTTCCGGAGTCACGGCTATGAACAGATCGCATGTGGACACACGAGCTTCGCGAAGCACTTTGAAAGAGATTGGCGAACCCCGCAGTGTGAGCAGATTGCAAGTGGCATCCATCACCGCCAGACGTTCCTGATTGGTGTCAATGAGAATTATATCCTGATTTTCGCGGGAGAGAAGCTTAGCAAGGTGAGTGCCCACCTCTCCGGCTCCGGCTATCACTATTTTCATTTCCGTTCTTGCTTAATTGACACTATGGCATGGAAGATCGAACCGGCATCAATGCCACATAATTTATACAGCTGTTCAGGTGTGCCGTGCGGAATAAACTTGTCGGGAACTCCGATGCGGTGTACGGGCAGGGAATATCCATGATCGGACAGCCATTCGATAACGGCTGATCCGAGTCCGCCTTTTATCGAAGCGTCTTCGACGGTGATCACGGGGCGGCCGGTACGTGCCACTTCTTCCATGATGGAATCGTCGAGCGGCTTAAGGAATATCATGTCGTAATGAGCTACGGAAATGCCTTTAGCTGCAGCCTGTCCGATGGCGACTGACACTTCAGACGCTATCGGTCCGAGCGAAAGCACTGTAACATCGTCACCGGAAGCGAGTTTCTCACCACGTCCTATGTCGACATGCTTCATGGGCTGTCGCCACTGCGCTATGCGTCCGCTGCCACGCGGATAGCGGATGGCCATGGGGCCTTTGCGCCCTGACTCAAGAGCTGTGTACATGAGGTGACGCAGCATGATTTCATCGCGTGGCGAAGCCACAATCATGCCGGGGATGGAACTGAGGTAACTAAGGTCGAGAAGTCCGTGATGAGTGGCACCGTCTTCACCTACCAGACCGGCACGGTCGATGGCAAACAGCACAGGCAATTCCTGAAGAGCCACATCATGTATTATGTGATCGTAGGCACGCTGAAGGAATGCAGAATATATGGCCACGACCGGTTTCATGCCATCCTTTGCAAGTCCGCCGGCAAATGTCACCGCATGACCTTCGGATATACCGACATCGAAAGTGCGGTGTGGCATGGCTTCCTGAAGTTTGCATACTGATGTTCCTGACAACATGGCCGCTGTAATGCCCACAATACGGTTGTCGGTACGTGCCAGTTCCACAAGAGTTTCACCGAACACATCCTGATATTTCAGCGGGCAATCGGGTTTGCTTTCAGATAATTTCCGACCGCTTTCAGGATCAAACTTACCGGGAGCATGCCAGTTGGCCGGATCATCTTCGGCGGGCTTGTAGCCCTTGCCTTTGACTGTGCGAAGATGCAGGATTCGCGGCCCTCTCATGTCTTTTATATCATTGAGCACACGTATGATTCGCGGCAGATCATGTCCGTCGAACGGGCCGAAGTAGCGGATATTAAGGCCTTCGAATATGTTCTGCTCTTTGGTGAAGAATGATTTCAGGCTATTGTTGAGTCTAAGCAGGCGTCCGCGGTTGTTGTCTTTAAACAGATGTAGTTTTTTCAGCAGTTTGTAAAGACGGTAACGGAACGTATTGTAGCTTTTAGAGGTTGTGAGATGGGCAAGATATGAGTTGAGTGACCCCACATTGCGGTCAATCGACATATCATTGTCGTTGAGAATAATGAGCAAATTGTTGTTGGCATTGGCGGCATTATTGAGACCTTCGAATGCCAGTCCTCCGCTTATCGAGGCATCGCCGATAACGGCTACAGCGCGCCGTGGTGGCTCATCGTTGTTGAGTGTAGCGGCAATCGACATGCCAAGTGCGGCTGAAATGGCATTGGAGGCATGTCCGGCAGTGAATGTGTCGTATTCACTTTCGTCGGGATTGGGGAAACCGCACAATCCACCAAGTTTGCGATTGGTATGAAACCGTGACGCGCGTCCGGTGAGCAACTTGTGACCATAGGCCTGATGACCTACATCCCATACTATACGGTCGTAGGGGGTGTCGAACACATAGTGCAAAGCGACTGTCAGTTCCACAGCCCCCATGCTTGATGCAAAGTGACCCGGATTCTTGCTCAGTGAGTTAATGAGAAAATCCCGGATCTCGGCACACACTTCCGGAAGCCGTTCCTGTGGCAACCTACGTAAATCAGCAGGACTTTCCATACCTGCCAGCACAGGATACCGAGTGGTATCCAGCGCAATAGTGCTGTCGTCGACAGGAGTGTACAGAGTAGAGCTCATTTGCGTTTATTCTCTTTCTTATATTTTTTATACAACGGCACAAACACCACTATCCCCGAAGCTATTATAATGAACAGGGGCTTTAGCGTGAACTCCCGCTGTCCGACTATAAGCAGATAGCACAGGATGAGCCACAGGGCAGCTATGCATATCATACGGAATCGTGTAGCATTGTTCATACCGGCACAAATATATTTATCAAGAGCAAATATACAAAAAATATCATTTGTTGGCGCGCTTGCGCTCCAACTCGTCAAGAATAATCTTGCGTAGACGTATGTGGTGAGGTGTAACTTCTACATACTCGTCGCCTTTGATGTATTCGAGCGCTTCTTCGAGGCTGAACACCACAGGAGGTATTATGCGGGCTTTATCGTCGGCTCCCGACGCACGCATGTTGGTGAGTTTCTTTGATTTTGTTACGTTTACGACAATATCGTTGTCTTTTGCGTTCTCACCCACTACCTGACCGGCATACACTTCTTCCTGAGGGAAGATGAAGAATCGTCCGCGATCCTGCAACTTGTCTATTGCATAGGCATAGGCCGTACCGGCTTCCATAGCAATAAGCGATCCG
>CAJTQH010000010.1:21530-43131 GCA_910578305.1 uncultured Muribaculaceae bacterium | reverse complement strand
CGAGAGGAATCAGAAAAGTACATGGCTGAAGCCCGCGCCAAACAAGCCGATATGCTGCGTGAAGCCGATAAGATGAAGACAAAGATTATCGAAGAAGCACGTGCGGCAGCTCAGATCGAGGCTCAAAAGGTGATGGATGCCGCCAAGGTGTCCATAGAGCAGGAACGTAAGGAAGCGCAGATGCAGTTCCGCAACGAAGTAAGCTCTTTTGCTCTTGATATCGCAGCCAAGGTGGTGCGCAATCAGCTTAAGGATGAGAAAGCGCAGACCAAACTGGTCAATACGCTTCTTGATGAAATGGAGAAACAAAATTAATCTCAAGTCGCAATGAACGAAGGATTGATACCACGACGCTATGCCAAAGCCTTATATCTGGTGGCCCAGGAAAAAAACACTGACAGCCGGATATATGACATGATGAAATGCCTTGTTAAAAGCTTCGACGCACAGCCTGCGTTTCAAGAGATATTGGCAAATCCTTATGTCGCGGTCGCAGACAAGTGTCAGTTGTTGTCTACGGCGGCGGGTGCTGAAAAGGCGGATACGGTGTATGCCGATTATCTGAAACTTCTCACTGAGAACCGCCGTTTGGACATGGCGCGTGATATAGCTTATGCTTATATAAAGCTGTATCGTGAGTCAAACCGCATTTATGAAGTGAAGATCGTGAGCGCTGCTCCACTGTCGGCTGACGAACAATTGCGTTTGCGTGAAATGATAAGCCGTCATCTCAATGGCGGTATCATGGAGTACACTGAGAATGTGGATCCTGACCTGATCGGAGGTTTTACGGTAAGTGTCGGCAATGAACGTATCGACGCTTCGATAAGTAATGAATTGAAACAATTGCGTTTGAATCTAATAACGAAATAACGAAACACCTGATGATTAATCCCAGCGAGATTTCTGAAATATTAAAACAGCAGCTTGAGAATGTCAACTCAAAAGTGTCGTTTGAGGAAACTGGCACAGTGCTTGAAGTTGGCGATGGCGTGGCTCATGTGTATGGCCTTGACAATGTGTGTGCCAACGAGCTTGTAGAGTTCGAAAATGGCGTTAAAGGTGTTGCTCTAAACCTAGAAGAGAGTAATGTCGGTGTCATTTTGCTCAACAATGTGGATAAAGTTACCGAAAACATGTCGGTTAGGCGCACCGGTGAGATTGCCTCCATACCCGTGGGGGAAGGATTGCTGGGACGCGTCATCAATGTGCTCGGTGAACCGATTGACGGCTGCGGCCCTATTGCCGGCGACCGTATGCGTCTGCCGCTCGAGCGTAAAGCTCCAGGCGTTGTTTTCCGTCAGCCGGTAAAGCAGCCTCTGCAGACTGGCATCAAGGCAGTCGACTCCATGGTGCCTATCGGCCGTGGTCAGCGCGAGCTTATCATCGGCGACCGTCAGATTGGTAAGACTGCTATAGCCATTGACACGATTATAAATCAGCGTAAGAACTTCGAGAACGGTAAGCCTGTATATTGCATATATGTGGCTATCGGTCAGAAAGCATCGTCTGTAGCTGCTATTGTAGATACATTGCGCCGTAATGGAGCTCTCGACTATACTGTAGTGGTGAGTGCATCGGCTTCTGACTCTGCTTCGATGAGATATTATGCTCCGTTTGCCGGTGTTGCCATCGGCGAGTTTTTCCGAGACACCGGTCGTGACGCACTTATTGTGTACGATGACCTTTCGAAGCAGGCTGTTGCATATCGTGAGATCTCACTGATTCTAAAACGTCCGTCGGGTCGTGAGGCATATCCAGGAGATATCTTCTATCTACATTCGCGTTTGCTCGAGCGTGCGGCCAAGATCATAGACAATCAAGATGTGGCTTCTCAAATGAATGACCTCCCCGAACCACTTAAGCCGTTAGTGAAGGGTGGTGGATCGCTTACCGCTCTTCCGATTATCGAAACTCAGGCAGGTGACGTATCGGCATATATCCCTACTAATGTGATTTCGATCACAGACGGTCAGATATTTCTTGAGACAGCCTTGTTTAACAGAGGGGTTCGTCCGGCTATTAATGTGGGGATCTCGGTGTCGCGTGTAGGAGGTAACGCTCAGATCAAGTCAATGAAGAAAGTGGCCGGTACACTTAAGATCGACCAGGCTCAGTTCCGAGAACTTGAATCGTTTACCAAGTTTGGCGGCGATATTGACGCTGTGACTGCACGCGTGATAGACAAGGGACGTAAAAACGAGCGTCTGCTTATTCAGCCACAATATCATCCTATGACTGTGGAGGAAGAAGTTGCCGTGATCTATTGCGGAACCAAAGGTCTGCTTGAAAATGTGCCGCTTGACAAAGTGGCAGAATTTGAAGAGTTGTTCCTGCAATTGCTTCGGGCAAAGCATCAGTCAGATGTGCTTGATGTGATTAAATCGGGTCAGTTGACTGACGATGTGATGGAAAAACTAACTGCCGCTGCTGCAGACATAGCCGGTAAATATAATAAGTAATACCATATACTTGCAATGGCGACATTACGCGAATTAAAAGGACGTATCGGTTCGGTGGCTTCTTCAGAAAAGATCACCGGAGCCATGAAGATGATTTCGTCGGCCAAGATGCACAAGGCCGAGCAGGCTTTGAAGCGTCTGCTCCCGTTCCGTAATCAGATAGAACTGATTATAAGCAATCTGCTCAGTGCGGATACGGAATTTTATTCTCCGCTGCTTGAAAGCAGGGACGTGAAGCGTGTGTCGGTGGTTGTGTTCGGCTCTGATGACGGTCTGTGTGGAGCATACAATGTCAATATTTTCAAATTGTTGTTGCAGCATATCTCGGATTACCGCAGTAAGTATGGTGCAGATGTTGAAGTGACTGTATATCCTGTAGGAAGTAAGATGGCAAAGGCTGTTGCCAAGATTGTCGGTCCAGGTCTGAATATGGAAATTCAACCTGGTGTAGATTCCAAGACTGGTGGTGATGGTGTGAAAATGTTTGTCGAACATCTTCAAGCTCAGTTTCTTGATGGAGCAACAGACAAAGTGGATGTGCTCTATATGGGTTTCAAGAGTGTAAGCCGTCAGCGTCCGAGGTTCGAACAATTGTTGCCGGTAGTGCAAGAGACTTTTACTGACAATGGAGTGTCAGAACAGAGTCATCCTTATTTATTTGAGCCTGATGCCAATACTATTTTCCAGTCAGTACTGCCAATGTTTCTTATGGCTGTGATGCAGGATGTGTTTACTGAAAATCGTGCGTCCGAACAGGCTGCCAGAGTGATGGCGATGCAGAGTGCAAATGATAACGCCAAGAAACTGCTTGAGCAGCTTCAGCTTGAGTATAATAAATTACGACAGCAAAGTATCACCACCGAGCTTCTTGATATACTTGGCGGTCAGATAAGATAATGAAATAACCTATAAGCAATAATAAAAATCAATCAGATCTATGGGTAGTGTAAAAGACTATTTTTCATCTTTAGGGTCCGGTATCGCAAGCCTTATCAAGGGTATGCAGGTGACCGGAAAAGAATTTGTCACCCCTAAGATTACCGAAAAATATCCTGAAAACCGCGACACTGTGCATGTGCCTGACCGATTTCGTGCCATATTGGAACTGAAATATGACGCTGACGGCAATCACAAATGTATAGCATGCGGTATTTGCGAGAGAAATTGCCCCAACGGCACCATATCTTTGTCGACAAAGATGGTGGATACCGCTGACGGTAAGAAAAAGCGTAAACTCGACAAGTATATGTATGACCTCGGCAGCTGTACATTCTGTCAGTTGTGCGTGTCTTCTTGTCCGCAAAACGCGCTTGAGTTTTCAAATGACTTCGAGCAAGCCGTGTTTACGCGAGCTAAACTCGTAAAACAGCTCAACTACCTTCCGGAAAAAGAAGAGCCAGCTCCCACACCTGAACAGCTTGCTAAAATACAGGCAGAAAAAGAGGCTAAGATAGCCGCTGCAAAAGCTGCTATGGCAGCAAAGAAGGCTGCTGAGGCTCAGGCTTCGGCTACAGACGAATCTACCGATAATAAATAACAAATCATAAATATGGAATCAGTAGGAAGTATCATTATGTATTGGATAATCGCTCTGTCGATTATCGTTTTCTCGGTACTGACTGTCACCACGCGAAAGATCTTGCGTTCGGCCACATTCCTGCTATTTACTCTTTTTGCTACCGCGGCTCTTTATTTCAAGCTCGATTACGAGTTTCTCGGTGCGGTGCAGATAGCAGTATATGCCGGTGGTATTGTGGTGCTGTTCGTGTTTTCTATTCTGCTCACATCGCACCCCGGCGACAATAGTGAGCGGTTGGTGTCAAAACAGCGTGTACTGGGAATGGTAGCTGCATTGGCCACATTTACGGTTGTTGGCATGGCATTGCTCAACCGTGTGGGTCAGGCATTGGTAAGCATGCCTGAAATGGCTAATCCCAAAATGGAAGAAATCGGCAAGGCACTCATGGGTACCGGACAGTATCAGTATCTGTTACCGTTCGAGGCTATAAGTGTGCTGTTGCTTGCATGTATAATCGGTGGCGTGGTTGTCGCTCGTAAAAGATAATAAGTTATGGAGATCACAATGATTTACTATCTCATTCCGTCACTGATCATGTTCTGCTGCGGCGTTTACGGATTCATAACCCGTAAAAACATGATAGCGATGTTGATTTCGCTTGAGCTTATGCTCAATGCTGTGGACATTAACTTTGTAGTGTTTAACCGATATCTCTACCCCGAGGCGATGGAGGGCATGTTTTTCACGCTCTTTGCTATAGCGATTGCTGCAGCTGAAACTGCTTTGGCTATAGCCATCATTATAAATGTGTTCCGTGCGGCAAAGAATATCGATGTGGCACATCTAACCCAAATGAAACATTAAGGCGTTATGGAAGCAACTATTCCGGTTTTAATCCTTGCCATACCCCTGTTTATGTTCCTCTTTCTGGGCTTGCTCGGAAAGTTCATGAGTCATAAATGGGCCGGTATATTAGGCACTGCAGGTATGGGTGTCACTCTCATTCTTGCCTATTTTACTGCATTTACTTATTTCTTTTCGGGTTCTTCCGAATTTATCTCTGAAGCAGGACAACGACTCCAATATCTGGTGTTCAATGTAGATTGGCTTCAGTTTACCGACAATCTTGTAATCCGTCTCGGATTCCTGCTTGATCCGATTTCGGCAATGATGCTAGTAGTCATTACTACCATATCATTTATGGTGCATCTTTACAGCAATGGCTATATGCGCGATCATCATGGTGTGTGGGAGACAGGTTTTCAGCGTTTCTACGCATTCCTGTCGCTGTTCAGCTTCTCGATGCTCGGTCTTGTCGTAGCCACCAACATATTCCAGATGTATATATTCTGGGAGCTTGTGGGTGCCTCATCATATCTGCTGATTGGATTCTACTATACCAAACCGTCGGCTGTATCGGCTTCAAAGAAGGCGTTTATTGTTACCCGTTTTGCCGACCTTGGCTTCCTGATCGGTATCCTTGTGCTGTCGTTCTACACCGGCACATTCAACTTCACCGACCTTACATCAGTAGCTGTAGCAGGTGCTGAAAATGTATATTCAGTGAGTGCCAACACTGCTGAAGGCGTATTCAATATATTCCAGAATGAGGCAGCCGCCGGATTTATGGGATGCTCTGTCATGACATGGGCGCTTGTGCTCATATTCATGGGAGGTATGGGTAAGTCGGCCATGATGCCGCTTCATATCTGGCTCCCCGATGCAATGGAAGGCCCCACTCCTGTTTCGGCTCTTATACATGCTGCGACGATGGTTGTGGCCGGTGTATATCTTGTGGCCCGTCTGTTCCCGCTGTTTATCATCAACGCCGATCACGGTGGTGCCGCTCTTGAAGTGGTGACATGGGTAGGCGCTATTACCGCGCTGTATGCCGCTATGGTGGCTTGCGCACAGATTGATATCAAGCGTGTGCTTGCTTTCTCTACCATTTCGCAGATTGCGTTTATGATGGTGTCGCTTGGCGTTGCCACTACCGGTGAGGCCGGTCATCACGGTCTTGGTTACATGGCTTCGATGTTCCATCTGTTTACTCACGCCATGTTCAAGGCTCTCTTGTTCCTTGGTGCAGGTGCTCTGATACATGCCATTGGCTCTAACGACTATACCGAGATGCATGGTCTGAGAAAGTATATGCCTGTGACTCACATCACATTCCTTATAGGCTGTCTTGCCATCGCCGGTATCATACCCTTCTCAGGTTTCTTCTCTAAAGATGAAATTTTGAGCTCATGTCTGGGCAACAGCACTGTGGTGTACATCTGGATGTCGCTTGTAGCCGGTCTGACTGCATTCTATATGTTCCGTCTCTATTATCTGATATTCTGGTGGAAGGAACACAAAGTACGTGAAGGCCATCATGCTCCTCACGATCAGCCCTGGACTATGACTTTGCCTCTGATCATTCTTGCAGCGATATCTGTTGTGGCCGGTTTCATACCTTTCGGCAATCTCGTGAGCTGGAATGGCGAGCCCTATGATTTCATGGCGCACTTTGACTGGAGCGTGGCAGCCGTGAGCCTTGCTATCGCTATCATCGCCATAGTAATCGCTACGGTGATGTACCGTAAGGAAAATCCGCTTCCTGCTAAGTTGAAGAATGCTATGCCTGCATTGTGGCGTTGGGCACATCATCGCTTCTATTGGGACGAACTTTATTATTTCATCACACATAAGATCATTTTCAATGGCATTTGCCGTCCGATAGCATGGTTTGACCGTCACATTATCGACGGAACTATGGACTCTTTCGCATCCATGACACAGAAAGCCTCATTTGCTATCCGTGGTCTGCAGAGTGGAAATATACAGATGTATGTGTGGGTTTATCTTATCGGAGCCCTTTTGCTCGGAGGTATCACAGCTGTAATACTTCTTGTGTGATACGAATGTAGATTTTAAACACGTGCTAATAGAATAAATATAGTAATTATGTTTTCCAATATATTGATTTATTTCGTGGTGATCCCGCTGCTTATGCTGGCGGGCATTGCCCTCTGCCGCAACATCAAGCAGATTCGTGCGGTGGCGGTGACCGGTTCGCTGGTTCTTACAGCCCTGTCGATTTATCTGTTGGTGGATTTTCTGGCTCAGCGTGCGGCCATGCCTGATGCACCTATGTTCTATGTGCAGTCATGGAAGTGGTTTGCTCCGTTGAATATCAATCTGGCTCTCGGTGTCGATGGTATATCGGTGGCCATGATCATACTTTCGTCGATAATTCTTCTCACCGGCAGTTTTGCTTCATGGAAGATTGATCAGCCTAAAGAATTCTTCCTTTGGCTCATACTTCTTTCCACCGGTGTGTTTGGTTTCTTTATCTCGATAGACTTGTTCACGATGTTCATGTTCTATGAAGTGGCTCTTATCCCGATGTATCTGCTCATCGGTGTGTGGGGCAGCGGCAACAAGAACTATTCGGCGATGAAACTGACTCTGATGCTTATGGGTGGATCGGCATTTCTGATGCTTGGTCTTATAGGTATCTACTATCATTCGGCTCCCGAAGGCGGTCAGCTTACATGGAATATCCTTGAGATAGCCAAGAATGACGCCATCTCTCATGGCTGGCAGACATTCCTGTTCCCGATGACATTTGTCGGATTCGGTGTGCTCGGTGCCATGTTCCCCTTCCACACATGGAGCCCTGACGGTCATGCTTCAGCTCCTACCGCAGTGTCGATGCTCCATGCCGGCGTGCTTATGAAGCTCGGTGGTTACGGATGCTTCCGTGTGGCAATCTATCTTATGCCTTATGCCGCCAATGAACTTGCCTGGATATTCCTGGTACTTACAGGTATTTCTGTAGTGTATGGCGCATTCAGCGCATGTGTGCAAACCGACCTAAAGTATATCAATGCTTATTCATCGGTGAGCCACTGCGGCCTTGTACTCTTTGCCATTCTGATGCTCAATACCACAGCTATGACTGGTGCTATCATGCAGATGCTCTCACATGGTCTTATGACAGCCTTGTTCTTTGCTCTTATCGGTATGATCTACGGTCGTACTCACACACGTGACATCCGTCTTATGGGTGGCTTGATGAAAATCATGCCTTTCCTCGCTGTATGTTATGTAATAGCCGGTATGGCATCTTTGGGTCTGCCCGGTCTGAGCGGTTTTGTTGCAGAAATGACCATTTTCGTAGGTTCGTTTGAGCACACAGATATGTTCCATCGCGTATTTACCATTGTGGCATGTTGCTCGATTGTAATAACCGCTGTCTACATTCTTCGAGTGGTCGGCAAGCTCCTTCTTGGCCCTGTGCAGGACAAGCATCATCTCGAGCTCACCGATGCTACATGGTGGGAACGTACGGCTACTGTTATACTGATAATATCGGTAGCGGCAATCGGCTGCTTCCCCAATTTCTTCGCCGATCTTATCCGTACCACCTTTACCCCTGAGATATTTACCGTAATTGGAATGAACTAATAAGATTATAAGAAATGGATTACTCTCAGTTTTTAGTAATGAAGCAAGAAATATGCTTGTTGGTATTATTTCTTTTAGTCTTCCTCAATGATACTTTCCTTCCCCGTAAGGCTCAGAGTGGCATAGGCTTGATCACATGTATACTTTTTGCTGTGTTCACTCTGGGTGGATTCTGCCCGGCAATGATGCCTGATGGTGTGGCTGTGGCATTTTCCGGAATGTATGAGACTTCGCCTGTGATATTCGCTATAAAGAATATACTTAATATAGGTGTGTTTATCGTACTTATCCAGTCGCTCCGCTGGAACAGCAGCGAAAAGCAGACAATGCGTCGCGGCGAGTTCTACGAGCTGTTGCTCATCACGCTTTTCGGAATGTATCTGATGATATCGGCTCGTCACTTCCTGTTGTTCATCATCGGTCTTGAGACTGCATCTCTGCCTTTGGCTGCAATGGTGGCATTTGACAAGCATCGCTACGAAAGCCATGAAGCTGCTGTGAAATACATACTTACAGCCGTGTTCTCTTCCGCAGTCATAATGATGGGACTTTCGTTTGTCTATGGTATGACCGGCTCGCTTTATTTCTCCGGTATTTCCGGTTCAATAGCCATCGGTAACGCTCCGATAGTACCGCTCGTAATTGCTCTCGCATTCGTGATTGCAGGTATGGGCTTCAAGTTGTCGCTTGTGCCTTTCCATTTGTGGACAGGCGACGTATATCAGGGCGCTCCTACATCGGTTACATCCTATCTGTCGGTAATATCAAAGGGTTCTGCCGCTTTTGCATTCCTTGTGATTCTTTGGCAGGTATTCGGTTCTGTTTATGCTGATGCGTGGGAATGGATGCTCTATGCACTCATAGTGCTGACTATCACTATCGGTAACCTTTTTGCAATCCGTCAGCGTAACATGAAGCGATTCCTCGCTTTTTCGTCAGTGTCACAGGCCGGTTATATCATGCTCGGTATTATAGCATATAATGCAATGGGTATGGCTGCTCTGATGTACTACATTCTGGTCTACATCTTCTCCAATCTTGCCGCTTTTGGAGTGATCGGTGCCATAGAGAACAAGACCGGTAAGGTAAGTATGGACGATTATAATGGTCTTTACAAGACCAATCCACGTCTGGCTGTAACAATGATGCTTGCCATGTTCTCACTCGCAGGAATTCCTCCGTTTGCGGGATTTTTCAGCAAGTTCTTCATATTTACCTCTGCGATCAATCAGGGCAGTGTAGCAATATATGTATTAGTGCTCATCGCATTGATCAACACTATCGTGTCGCTCTACTACTATCTGCTCGTGGTGAAGGCCATGTTTATCAAGACCGAAGAAGAATGTACCATAGCCACGTTCCGCAGTGCTTTGTCTGAACGTGTTGGTATGTGGATCTGTCTTGCCGGTATTTTGGGCTTAGGTATTGTAAGTTTCTTCTATGACAGCCTTCTTACAATTTCTGGCTGCTGATAGATTATCACAATAATAATTAAAGAGGCGACGGGATCGGATTTGATTTCGTCGCCTTTTTAGATCAATAGAATAGATGACAAGAATGGATTTATATCAGCCCAATAAAATAGTTGAGATATATGAAGTCATGAGATCTGGTACAGATGGACTAAGTATGGCAAAAAGTCATTATAATGATATCGAAGCGAAATTATATAAGGATATAATAACTTGTGATGTATATGTAATAAGAATTGGTTGATACATAGTTTTGGCTCTCGTGGTAACAATTGGACTGTACAACCCGATCGATCGGAAGAGATGTTAAAAAATAGCGGCTACACCGGATTGGATATCCCGGATATAGCCGCTCTGTGTATTTTAAGCGTCGGATTGATTACTGAACTTGCTGAACTACATCGATACGCCGCATGGTGATGAGTACCAGACCGGCTTCGTCGCGGAGAGAAGCGGTATCGGCAGAAGTACCGGGGATAATAGTACGGACACGGTTGAGCGCATCAAGGAATTTCTGTTCAAGCTGGATGTTGGGACACATCATACGTGTAGTGGCTAAATTGACGAATTGTATGGAATTCTGAATATTGGGGTCGACTACGAAGCTGCCGTTTAGCATGTTGCATCCGGAATTGCCATGTACGCTCTTTTCTTTAAGATTCAGAGCCAACTGAATGTCATCGTCTTCAGAAACAGAGCTACCTTCTATGGAGGTGATCATCCACGTACCATTTATAAAAGTCGGGTCGTATTTGCGGAGTGTAAGCATGGTGTTTCCATCAGCGTTGTTGAGATAGAGAATATAGTCGATGCCGATCTTTTCAATACGGTATGAGTCGACTATGCCGAGAGCCATGTTGATCCCCATCTCGTAAGGAGCATCGTGGCACATTCGCATGGTAGTGGCAAATTCCGAAGCCGGTTTCATATTGCCACCAGGAGTCACTGCATACTCACCGTTGAGATAGTTACATCCATTGTAGGCATAACATTTTACGAGAAACGGATTTGATGCGTCTTCGCTGAATTCTACGTATGGCAGATCTGTGTTTCCTGAAACTTTCATGCCGTTTACATCCATCACAGTCCATGGGCCGTAAAGGACTTTCTGTATCGCTCCTTCTGTCTGAGCCGGAGTCTCTGTCTTAACAACGCCAACACTGTTGACATTGACCTGCTGGGGTGATTTACAAGAAGCCATGGTTGCGAGTGCTATACCTGTTGCCAATATTAAATTTGTCTTATTCATATTATATCTGTTTTTTTGGTTATGCTATATATGTGTTTAATCGCAATAATATAAAATATAAGGAGTCGGAACGTAAAATGTTCAATGTCGGAAAATATATCCGATTAATGTGGGCGCAAAGATAATGAATTTATTGTTGAATGACTGGATTTATAGTAATTTTGTGGTAATTTAAGAGATATATGGATAATAAAAATGAACGGAATGTGCTCCGACGATTGTTCGTCACATTTTTCAAAATAGGTGCTTTTACATTTGGCGGCGGATGGGCCATGATATCCATCATCGAAAAAGAGATAGTGCATAAGCATAAGTGGATAGCGCAGAATGAGTTTCTGGATCTGTTGGCTGTGGCTCAGTCGCTGCCGGGAATACTCGCGGTGAATATATCTGTGGCCGTAGGCGACAGACTGCGAGGTGTAAGAGGCAGTATCGTTGCGGCCTTGGGCACGATTTTGCCTTCTTTCATCATGATTCTGGCAATAGCAATATTTTTAACTCCGGATGTGATAAAATCCGATCCTACAATTACTGCCATATTCAAAGGGATACGCCCGGCTGTGGTAGCTCTGATAGTAGCACCGGTTATTACATCGGCCAAATCGGCCGGAATCGGGTGGCGTACGGTGCTGATACCAGTGACAGTGGCATTGCTCATCTGGTCAAAATGGCCGGTGGTTTCCAATCCGATATTATATATTGTTATCGGTGGCATTGGCGGATATATATGGTTTGTGCGTCAGCAGCGCAGACTTCAGAGAGCGAAAATCGTCAATGAAGAGAAAGGAGGTGACGAGCGATGATCTATCTAAAACTCATTTGGGCTTATCTTAAGATCGGTTTGTTCGGCTTTGGTGGGGGATATGCCATGTTATCGCTTATCGAAAGCAGTATTGTGGCACCGGGATGGATTTCCGAGCAGATGTTTACCGACATAGTTGCCATATCGCAGATGACGCCAGGACCAATCGGTATCAATTCGGCTACATACATAGGATATGTGGCGCCAGGAGTGGATTCGGCTCAGTTTGCATCTCCATTGTGGGGTGTGGCCGGATCGCTGCTATGTACTCTTGTGGTAGTGGTACCGTCGTTTATACTTACGTTTTATGCGAGTCATTTCATAAGCCGTCATCGCGAGAGCGCGTATGTAAAAGGCGTGTTTACCGGTCTTCGTCCGGTAGTTGTCGGGCTTATAGCATCTGCAGCACTATTACTTATGAACGGTGCTAATTTCGGTACAGTTCCTGTCGATATCATAATTTCGGTAGCGATATGCGTGGTGTCGTTTGTACTGGTGTTTTTTGTGAAGATTCATCCTATTTTGGTCATATTGCTTTCCGGTATGGCCGGTTATCTGATTTTTTAAGAAATGAATAAATACGAATCTACGATAGACTTTTTGTTCAATGAACTGCCGGTGTTTCAGCATAACGGTGCCTCTGCCTATAAGCCTGGGCTGGAACGAGTCTTTGCCATAGCCGAAGCCTTCGGCAACCCTCAGAAAAGGCTGCATACCATTCATGTGGCCGGAACCAACGGCAAAGGAAGTACGTGTCACACTGTCGCGGCCGTGCTGCAAAGTGCAGGATATCGTACCGGTCTGTTTACTTCGCCGCATCTTGTGGATTTCCGCGAGCGTATACGTGTCAACGGGCACATGATACCGCGTGATCGTGTGGTGGAGTTTGTGGAGCGATACCGAAACATGGGATTGTCGATAGAGCCATCGTTTTTTGAACTGACCACAATGATGGCGTTCGACTGGTTTGCCGAGAGTAATGTCGATGTGGCAGTGATCGAAGTCGGATTAGGCGGACGACTCGACAGCACTAATATAATTACTCCTGATCTAAGCATTATCACGAATATCTCGCTTGATCATACGGCTCTACTTGGCGACACTCCGGAAGCCATCGCCGAAGAAAAAGCCGGCATCATGAAGCCGGGAGTCCCAGTAGTGATCGGCGAGGCCGAAGGATCTGTAAGGGATGTATTTGAGTGTAGGGCGGCAATGGTTTCTGCTCCGGTGGTTTTAGCTATGGACGACAAGCCGCTCTGTAAGGTGGAGCGGGATGAGTCGGGCTTTATTTACCATACACGCGATTTTGGTGTGATTAGAGGTGAATTATGCGGTGACTGTCAGCCTCTTAATGCGGCTACTGTGCTTACTTCATTGAAGTTGTTGCGAGATATGGGATATACGATTTCGGATCAGGCTGTAGCTGCCGGTTTCAGCAAGGTATGTGCTTTGACCGGTCTGGCTGGGCGATGGATGCGTATAGTCGATAATCCTCTTGTGGTGTGCGATACTGGACATAATCCTGGGGGATGGCAATATATATCCGGTCAGTTGGAAGCCTTTTCAGGGATGAAACATATTGTAGTAGGATTTGTCGGGGATAAGGATGTGGACACTATTCTGGAGATGATTGCCGGAATTAAATGTGCAAAATTGTATTATACACAGCCATCATTGCCAAGAGCGTTGTCTGCAGAAGACCTTGCTTCCAAGGCTTTGGCGTTTGGTCTTGAGGGATGTGTATGTCACACTGTCGAAAATGCGTATAAAAAAGCCCTCGCCGAAGCCGGCGAGGGAGATATGGTCTTTATCGGTGGCAGCAATTTTGTTGTTGCTGAACTATTGCCTTTTATTTCGATGCGATAGTTTCGATCTCTACAAGAACTTGTTTGGGCAGTTCTTTGACCGCTACTGCTGAACGAGTCGGGAACGGAGCTGTGAAATTTTCGGCATATACCTCGTTCATAGGACCGAAAAGGCTCATGTCGGCAAGGAATACGGTTGTTTTCACAACATTGTCCATAGTCATACCTGCTTCATTAAGTATAGCCTTGATGTTGGCAATAGATTGCTTTGTTTGAGCAGTGATGCCTTCAGGTATTTCTCCGGTAGCGGGGTTTACGGGGATTTGTCCGGAAATGAACAGCATATTGCCTACGCTGATTGCCTGGCTGTAAGGTCCGATTGCGCCCGGAGCCTTGTCTGTTGAAATGGGTTGTTTCATTGTCATTGAATGTTAATAATGTGTTGGTTTTACAATTTGATGTCTAAATCTACTATTTTAATGTTTTCAGCTTCTTTAAGTGCAATTTTCTCAATTTGGTTGTCAATATTGATTACATTGATGTAATGTTTGTCAAATCCTGGCAGAAAATTACTGTCGCCAAAATGCTGTATGCATCGGACGACATCGGCAACTGTAATACGGCTGACATCGGTTGACGGTTGCACCGGATGTTCGTCAAGATCTTTATCAGGCATTTCTACATAATTGACCAAGCCTGCTTCTTTGAGCCGGCTTACAACCGGAGTCACCAGATTGATAGGTAATTTGTAGTATTGTGAAATCTCTGATAGAGACATGGACGGTTTGTTAAAATAGAAACGGCGTGCTATTATGGTGTAGATGCTTAGTGTGGCTTTTCGCAGATAGTCGGGCGATATCCGCTTTATGTTTTCGCCATAATTGAACTCTCCGATATTCTGTATGGAGTAGCAAAGCACGGCTCCGATAAGAGTGAACAGCCACACAAGCTGCATCCAGATAAGAAACAGCGGCAGAAACGAGAAACTACCATAAATAGCATTGTATTTGGCTACATACATTTGTCCGCTGACAAACAGCCATTGCAGAATCTGGCATGCTGAGCCGACCAGTATGCCGGGAATAATTGCATTACGAAATCGAACCCGAGTATTAGGTATGAGCATATATGTGCCGGCAAAAAACAGCCATGATAATATTACACTTGCCGCATCAAAAACAAATTCGATGGCCGGTTGCATAAAGCTGTATGGAAGAAGTTTCGATAACGATGTGGACATGAACAGAGATATTCCGCTGGCGCATATAAGGAGTATAGGCAAAATAAGAAATATGGCGAGATAATCGGTGGTCATGCGCCAGATAGATCTTCCTTTTGGCACGAGCCATATGTCGTTGAACACAGATTCCACACTCTGAAGAAGTGAAATCAATGTCCACAAAAGAAATATCACACCGACTCCTACAAACAAACCTCCTGAGGCCTGCGACAAGTACGAGTCGACAAAACTGAATGCCGTTTCAAGGGCTTGTGCCTGAGAAGGAAGATGTTCTATGAGTTGTGTCTCTATGGTTCGTTGCAGCCCGAATCCACGGCCGATGGCGCATATCAGAGCCAGTGCCGGCACTACGGAAAGTATAGTGCGGTAGGTGAGTGCACAGGCTTTTGATTGTAGATCACCGTTGAGAAATGACCTCACTGAAAGGTTGAGAGTTTTCACCAGATTGACTTTCCATGAATGGCGTGTGTCATTCCATACGTCATTGGTGCAATAAGCCCATAGTGCTATGATTCGTTTTCTGAGTCTAATGAATCGTGATTCTTTGTCTTTTGTCTTACCGTTCCCCATTGATGTAGTTGTGCGGATATAAGTAGCGCCACTATTAGTTAATCGCAAAGATAGGCAATTTGTTCTGGTTCACCTAACATATTGTTGGCTTGGGTGTGATATATAATAACCACATTGTCAGAAATCGATGGTCAGGCGTACATTGAATTGTCGGCGTGTCAGGTAGTTGGGGACAGCATATTGAATCTCATTGACATCGGTCACCCAATAATAGCTGCTGACGTTGGAAATATCAAGCAGGTTGAATACATCCACACCGAGCCAGATGCTTTTCAAATGACGCAGGATACCATTACGGCTTTCACCGTCTTTAGGCGGCGTGAGCAGTCCGTACATCAGACCAATATCGACACGCTTGTAGGCCGGGGTGCGGAAAAATCCTTTGTCGCGTGTGCTGCGTGGCGCAGTGGCTGGAAGACCGTCGGACAATATTCCTCTGAGGCTGAATTTCAGCTTTGGGAACTTGGGGAAATAGTCGGTAAAGAACAGAGCCATGCTGTAGCGACGGTCGTTTGGACGTGGTACTTTCACTCCGTTTAGAGTTTCCTGTGTCTTCATGAGTGAAAAACTGATCCATGAGTCGCTTCCCGGCACAAACTGACCGAAAAGTTTGAGGTCAAGCCCAGTAGCAAATCCACTTGACTGGTTCTGTCCGGTGTATACTATCTTAAGATTGTCGATTTCATATGGTACAAGATTGCCGAGAGCCTTGTAGTAGAATTCTCCTGATAATTTGAACGGACGGTTGAATGCGCGGAACGTATAATCGCTGCCAAGTATAACATGTATGCTTCGTTGCGATTTTATGTCTTTGTTCAATGCAATCACTGTATTACCCAGTGCATCGGTCACTGGCATGCGGAACTCTTTATAAAACGGTGACTGATAATACAGACCGGTGGCAAACCGAAATGCCCACTGAGGATTTTTATCAGGGATAAAGCCGAAATTAAGTCGTGGACTGATGAGCATTTCCTGGTTGAAGCTCCAGTAATTTAGTCGTACGCCTCCGTTTAAGGTGAAGTATCCGGCTGAGGAGTTAAACCGAAAGTTATCCTGCACAAAAGCGCTTATGCGAGATGATGATAGATCGTGGCGGCCGCTCAGATTGTAAACAACTTTCAGAGCATCTGGATCGGGCGGCAATGAAAATCCGGCGGAGTCGCGACGTTCCCATTCGCGTGTCCGTTCCATGATTTGTTCTCGCTTGAACGTAACGCCATAGGTGAGAGTATGCATCCTTATTGCCGATGAACCTTTGAATGAAATGTCAAATACGCTTGATTTCAGCCTGTTTCTGGCGTGTTCGTGATACCGTCCCACACCGAGCTCACCGCCAACAGCATCATCTCCTCCAGTGCCGGCCTGATCAAGCCAGTATTCTCCGGATATATCGTATGCTACAAGTTCATTAGTGAGAAATCCGGAAAAAATCAGTGATAATGCTGTAGCGCGATTGGGCATATAATCCAGAGTATAGGCTCCAAAGAATGTTTCAAACCGGTCTTTTTCGTGGCCGTCAAAATAAACTGTGAATTTCTTGGCATCTTCGGCTGTGCCAAAATTGGTGGTGCGGTTTGTGGGGGTGAATTTATATCTGTTGACAGAAATGTTTCCGAGCACAGACATTTTCCATTTGGGCGAAATCTTGTACACAAGATTGGTCTGGTAATCGAAGTAGGTCGGATCATATTCTCCCTTGGTTTCCATTGAACTGAGTAGCGAAGTGTTGCGCTTGAAACGAAGTCCGTGGAGCTGGGAGAAATGTTTGGAACTTTGCCCGATGGCCATATTGGCTCCCATCAGACTTAGGCCGACTGACCCTTCAAATGCTTCCGGCTGGCGATAGGTGATGTCGAGTGCCGATGACATCTTATCAGCATACTCTGCCGTAAAGCCTCCGGTGGAAAATCCGATTGAGCCTACAAGGTCGGGGTTGATTATTGAAAGTCCTTCTTGTTGGCCTGACGATATAAGTAGTGGTCGATACACTTCAATTCCGTTGATGTAAACGCTATTTTCATCATAGGTGCCGCCTCGCACGGAATATTGCGAAGACAGCTCGTTGGATGAACTTACTCCGGCAAGAGTGGTCAGCAGCGATTCAACACTGCCTCCGGTAGCATCGGCAGCAAGCCGATAATCAGAGGCATCGATAGACTGCATTGAACCGGTCTGTTTCTTTATTTCTGATACTTCAACTTCTCCGAGTACCTTGGAATCCTCGCGCATGCGCATATTTATTGTGATATCGCCTTTTGGATGAACGAGTGTGCGCTTCTCTTCGACATATCCGATGCAGGTAAATACCAGAACCAATGTGTCGCGTTCGGCGGCTGAAATCCTGTAGTTTCCCTCAAGTCCTGTCGTTGTGCCAATGGCTGTTCCAGCGATTTTGACAGTAGCAAATTCTATGGGTTTATTAGCCTGGTCGATTACTTTTCCGCGAATATTGACCTGAGCAGATGCTGTCATTGCATATAAAATGGCCAATAAAAGTATGTATGTAGATCTGGTCTTTTGCATTTTTTTATTTATGGACGTAAAATAGTAACGTAGAAACGACGTGGAAATTATAAAAATGGCTAATTTTGCGTGTTTAATCATTGATTGTAACATGAAAATAGCAATAGTAGGCACCGGATATGTGGGATTGAGTTCAGAGTACCATCGTGGGCAGTGGTGCGCAAAGCCATGAAAGGAGATCTTATAGTGGATGGCCGCAATATTTACGAACCGTCAGATCTGGCAGACGAAGGCCTATACTACCTGTGTATAGGCAAGTGATGGTTTGCCGCACAAGAAAAAAGTAGTAACTTTGCCTCTGTAATGAAACGACTACTAGCCTCTATCATCATATTTGGTTGCTTGCTTTCGGGCGGCAATACCGCAATGTCGCAGGTTCCGGTATTGACTGAGCGTCAGATATCCGGCCGACAAGTTTCCCGTATGCCGTCGCCAGATGAAGCTCCGACGGAGAAAACCGCTTCGAATATTCCTTCCGGCTCAACATCCTATGCATGGGAGTTGCTTGCTCCTTTGGGAACACATGAGCCATCGACGATTGATACTTTGCTGTACAATTATGCGCAGCAGTCGGTTCCATCGGCGCAGTCGATAGCCTATGCTTCAACGGGCAATCTTGGAGCTTCTGGATTGAATATGATTTATTTCGATCGAAAGCCGATGAGTGATTTCTTTTTTCGTGACGCTATCAGTGCTTGGCTTCCCCAGCAAGGTAACCATCGGTTTTACAATACACGGGTGCCGATGACCCTTCTGAGTTACAATACAGGGGGAACAAAGGAAAATGCTCAGGATCGGCTACGAGCTGTGTTTTCGGGAAATGCTAATAAGCAGATACAGGTAGGAGCTAATTTGGATTATTTGTATTCCAAAGGGTCCTATGCAAATGAAGCAGTGAAAAATCTCATGTGGGGGCTGTCAGGCTCATATATAGGAGACCGCTATGAGGCACAAATGTTTTTTAATCATTACAATGGTTTGATGCAGAATAACGGAGGTATTACCGACCCGCTGTATATTACCGATCCGGCAGTATTGCAGGGTGGGCAGACAAAAATCGATGCCAAAAGCATCCCAACCAATCTAACTGCCGCGCGTACTCGTATGAAGGGACAGGAATTTTACATGAACCACAGGTATAAGCTGGGATTTTGGAAAGAGTTGCCACCTGACGAGTCTGTCCCTGACGACACTGTAGGGCACAGGATATTTATTCCAGTCACGAGTTTTATCTGGACAATGGATTACAATGATGCCACCCATAAATTTTATAATAATTCGACAACCGAAGCTGCGAACTTTTGGGAGAATTATTATTTGACAACAGGGCCGTCGTTCGATCCGACAAGTTACTGGTCGCTGCGTAATACATTTGGTATCGCTTTACTTGAAGGGTTCAATAAATATGCCAAGGCCGGTCTGTCGGCTTACGTTACTCATGAGGTTCGTAAATATAAGCAGGGGCTGGATACAATAGCCATCAGCGGTCCGGACAGACCTGAAATACTCACGCCGTATCCATATGAGACAAAGGTTGCTCCAAGAGCATCCGAAAATCTGCTTTGGGTTGGAGCCCAGCTCACCAAGCAGACCGGTAAACTGTTGCGCTACGAAGCGACTGCAAAAATAGGGCTTGTCGGGCCTGCGTAATATATCAACGCGTTTCAGGCTGCTTGGCGATACGGTATCGGTGAAGGCTTACGGCTTGTTTGCCAATGAGGCTGTGCCATATCTGCTCAATAATTATTCATCCAACTACTTTGTGTGGAAAAATGATTTTGGAAAAACAAGGCGATTCCGTATAGGTGGAGAACTAATAGTGCCTCAGACCGGTACGTTGATTAATGTCGGTGTGGAAAATGTTCAGAATAATATTTATTTCAATGATTTGTCACTGCCGGTGCAGCATGGTGGGAGCGTGCAGGTGCTGAGTGCTTCGTTGTCTCAGAATTTTCATGTAGGAATACTCAATTGGAACAATAAGATCACATATCAGACATCGTCAGATCAATCTGTGCTTCCACTTCCAAAGCTTGCCGTATATTCCAATTTGTTCCTCCGTTTCCGTGTCGCACGTGTGCTTTATGTGGATCTGGGTGTCGATTGTGATTATTATGCCAAGTATTATGCACCAGGATTCCAGCCGGCGACTATGGCTTTTTACAATCAGACTGACGTGAAGATAGGCAATTATCCGTTTATGAATTTGTATGCCAATATGAAGTTGAAGCGGGCGCGGTTTTATGTGATGATGAGTCATATCAATCAGGGTCTGACCGGCAAAAATTATTTCGCTATGCCAAATTACCCGATGAATCCGCGTCGCTTTCAGATGGGTGTATCGGTAGACTTTGCAAACTGATGAAAAGATATCAGCCCACACCTAAGACTTCACGACAGATAGGCATGTATGTGCTTTTGCTTGTCGGGGCGTTGGCGGCCATGTGGATGCTTCGCCGATGTTCGTATGAGCCGGTTTCGGCTGCTCGTGAGCATGAACTTTCGGGTGGCGATACAATTAATGTGGCTATAGAGTATTCGCCGATGTCGGTGTATGTGTACGATGATACTCTTGGTGGATTTAATTACGATTTAATGCGATTGGTGGCTGATAAAGCGGGACTGGTGTTGAAGTTTCATCCGCTTGTGTCTCTGGACGAAGCATTAGATGGTCTTGATGCCGGTCGGTTTGATGTAGTGGCAGGAGATATTCCGATGACGCTTGGATTGCAGGAGCGATATTCGTTTACCGAGCCTGTATATCTTGATAAGCAGGTACTGGTACAGTGTCGTGATTCAGCCGGTGTATTGATGGTTAGTTCTCAGCTTGATCTGGCCGGGAAGCAGGTATGGGTTGTTGCAAGCAGTCCGGCTGCAAGTCGTCTGCGGCATCTTTCGGCAGAAATAGGCGATACGATCTATGTAAATGAACACTCCGATTATGGTGCCGAACAATTGTTTCTGCTTACAGCCGTGGGCGAGATTCAGTTGGCTGTGATAAATGAGAAAACGGCGCGTTCGATGTCTGTTGACTATCCGGATATAGATGTGAGTACGGCAGTATCTTTCACTCAGTTCCAGGCATGGGCCATGCGTAAAGATGAGGATGTTCTCAGGCACAGACTTGATTCGGTAATAACAGAATTCAAGTCTACATCGTTGTACGAAGATCTCTGTCGTAAATATTTCCCTTGATGCGATACAGATAAAAAAATATGCGCTCTGTTGAAAGAGCGCATATTTTATGTATAATGGAGCTTGCTTGTATTATCCGAGCAGTGATACCGACCGGCGTATGAAGTCGTTGAGCGACGCTCCACGAAGCAGGCCATTGGCAAGCAGGGCAAGATCGATGACCTGTTTTACGAGAGGTTGCCCGGACGCGTATGCCGAGGCTTCTTTCTTCTCTTCAGCACGCTGATGAGTGGTTTCTTCATCGAAATGCTTTATCTGATTCTGTTCGTCGTCGGAGAGCTTGCCATCTTTGGCTCCGTCGCGCAG
>CAJTQH010000010.1:292-21472 GCA_910578305.1 uncultured Muribaculaceae bacterium | reverse complement strand
CGATAGCATCGAAAATTGGCGAAAGTTTTGGCATGAGGCTTGCTTCGGCATCGTCCATGATGCGTTTGATAACCGGACTTTCAACATTGACTATAAGGTTGTAGCTGTCGGGAAGTTCGCCATAGAAGCTCATGCCGGGCTGCATGGCTGCCATGTCTTTCATTCGGCGCATGTACTCATTTTGAGTTATGAGTATAGGGTTGGTTTCCGGCGAAAGCGATTCAAACGATACAAGAAATTCGGATTTGTCGACGTGCGGTATCTGGGAGCGGAACATTTCAGTGAGCATGTCGCGCTGATTGGACGTAAGGTTTACTTCTTTTTTGTCGGCAGAGGGAATCAGATTGTCGACTACGTCGGAATCGACACGAACAAACCGTGATTTTTCAATCTTGTTTTCAAGCATGCCGATAAAGTGGCTTTCGAGCTGCCCGTCCATAAGCAATACATTGTAGCCCTTTTCTGTGGCGGCATTTATGTAGGTGAACTGAGCCACCGGATCAGTTGCATAAAGATACACTACATTACCGTCTTTATCAGTCTGGCTTCCCTCAATCAGAGTGCGGTATTCGTCGAGGGTATAGTATTTTTCGTCGGTGTCTTTGAGTAGGACGAATTTCATGGCGGCTTCTCCGAATTTTTGGTCGGTAAGCATGCCGTATTCGATGAAAATCTTTATGTCATCCCATTTCTGTTCGAAATCCTTACGGTCGTTTTTGAATATATCCTCAAGTCGAGAAGCAACCTTCTTGGTGATATAGCCGGAAATCTTTTTCACAGCAGTGTCGCTCTGGAGATAAGAACGCGATACATTGAGAGGAATGTCGGGAGAATCAATCACGCCTTGCAGCAGCATCATGAATTCAGGCACTACACCTTCCACTGAATCGGTCACGAATACTTGATTGCAGTAAAGTTGTATGCGATTTTTGGTAATCTCAAAGTTGTTTTTAATCTTGGGGAAGAAAAGCACACCAGTGAGATTGAACGGGTAGTCGACATTAAGGTGTATCCAGAACAGCGGATCGTCCTGACCGGGATATAACTCATGATAAAAATTGCGATAATCCTCATCGGTAAGTTCCGACGGTTTCTTAGTCCAGGCCGGTTCAGTGTCATTGATCACGTTTTCACGGTCGGTATCTACGTACTTTCCGTCTTTCCATTCCTGTTCTTTGCCGGAAATTACGGGAACGGGAAGGAAACGGCAGTATTTCTTAAGAAGAGAGTTTATTTCGCTCTGCTGTAAGAATTTTTTGTTTTCATCATCAATATAAAGCACGATATCGGTACCGCGTTCTGCCTTGTCGATTGTTTCCATGGTAAATTCGGGAGACCCGTCGCATTCCCAACGAACAGCCACTGCGCCATCTTTATACGATAGGGAGCGTATCTCGACTTTTTTTGCAACCATGAATGCCGAATAGAATCCGAGACCGAAGTGCCCGATGATGGAGTTGGCATTGTCCTTATATTTTTCCAGAAATTCTTCAGCGCCGGAAAATGCTATCTGATTGATATATTTTTCCACATCTTCTGCAGTCATGCCTATTCCATGATCGCTTACGGTAAGAGTTCCGGCATTCTCGTCGACAGTTACGCGTACATTCATGTCTCCCAATTCGCCCTTAAACTCGCCAAATGATGATAGCGTTTTCAGTTTCTGAGTAGCATCGATAGCATTTGAAACAAGTTCACGCAGAAATATTTCGTGGTCGCTGTAAAGGAATTTTTTGATAACGGGGAAAATGTTATCGGTAGTAACACCGATTTTGCCTTTTTGTGCAGTCATATCTATAAAATGATTTTAGTTTCTGATTATGTAAAACAAATAAGCAAAAAAAATGCCACACTTGCGGTGCGGCATTTTTTGTGTAATGTTGTCAAAAAATGACTGACAAAATTACTCGTCATGCTCTTTTGGCAGGACTTTCATGGCTATTTTGTCAGCATTTTTGTCAAATGTCACTTCGATAACATCTCCTTGAGATAGGTCGGCATTGATTATCATTTCTGCCAATTCATCTTCAAGATACTTTTGAATAGCTCTTTTCAGCGGGCGTGCGCCATATTGTGAGTCATATCCGCGTTCGGCTATGAAATTTTTTGCTTCATCGCTCAGGCGAAGCTGATATCCCAGAGATGACATGCGTTTGTAGAACCCGGCGAGTTCAATATCTATGATCTTGAATATTGCTTCTTTGTCAAGTTGATCAAACATGATTATGTCATCGATTCGATTGAGGAACTCGGGCGAAAATGCTTTTTGAAGTGCTTTTTGCAACACTCCATGGGTATATGCTTTGTCATTGGCCGACGGTGTTGCGAATCCTACTCCTGTGCCGAAGTCCTTAAGCTGTCTGGTACCGATGTTTGAGGTCATGATTATGATGGTATTCTTGAAATCGATACGGCGGCCGAGGCTGTCTGTTAGGTGTCCTTCGTCCATGACTTGGAGTAGTAGGTTGAATACGTCTGGGTGGGCTTTTTCGATCTCATCAAGAAGTACCACGGAGTAAGGCTTGCGACGCACTTTTTCGGTCAGCTGACCTCCTTCTTCGTATCCGACATATCCCGGAGGTGCGCCAACAAGACGTGACACGGTGAATTTTTCCATATACTCACTCATATCCATGCGAATGAGTGTGTCTGCGGAGTCGAACAGATATTCTGCGAGTTTTTTTGCCAGATGAGTCTTGCCTACTCCAGTAGGGCCGAGAAACATAAATGTTCCGATGGGTTTGTTTGGGTCTTTCAGCCCCACTCGGTTGCGCTGGATGGCTTTTACGATCTTGTCAATAGCGGTGTCCTGTCCTATGATTCGGGTTTTCAGGAGTGGAGACATCTCACGCAGACGTTTGCCTTCGGCTTGTGCAATGCGTTGCACCGGTACTCCGGTCATCATTGCCACCACTTCAGCCACTTTGTCTTCGTCTACAGTCACACGCTGGGTCGATAGTTGTTGTTCCCATCGCTGCTTTGCATCCTCAAGATTCTTACGTAGCATCTGTTCTTTGTCGCGAAATCCGGCGGCTTTCTCAAAGTCCTGATCTTGCGCGGCCTGTAGTTTCATGGACGCAGCCTCTTCGATGGAGTTTTCAAGGGCTTCGATTTCCTTTGGTACGGAAATGTTGGTTATGTGTACACGCGATCCGGCCTCGTCAAGTGCATCTATGGCTTTGTCGGGGAAGTTTCGGTCGGTCAGGTATCGTTCTGTGAGTCTTACGCAAGCAGTGATGGCATCGTCGGTGTATGTTACATTATGATGCTCCTCATATTTGTCCTTGATGTTGTTGAGTATGGTGAGAGTCTCTTCTTCCGAGGTCGGTTCGACCATTATTTTTTGGAATCGACGTTCAAGAGCTCCATCTTTTTCGATGTTTTTACGATATTCATCAAGAGTCGTGGCTCCGATACATTGTATTTCACCACGGGCCAATGCCGGTTTCAGCATATTGGCTGCGTCCATTGAGCCTGCTGCATTTCCGGCTCCAACTATGGTGTGTATCTCGTCGATAAAGAGTATTACGTCTTTGTTTTTTGACAGTTCGTTGAGGATTGCCTTGACGCGTTCTTCAAATTGGCCGCGATATTTCGTCCCGGCTACAATTGATGCCATGTCAAGCGATACAACGCGTTTGTCGAAAAGTACTCGCGAGACTTTACGTTGTACGATGCGCAGGGCAAGTCCTTCTACGATGGCCGACTTGCCTACCCCCGGTTCGCCGATTAAAACCGGATTGTTTTTCTTTCGGCGGCTTAATATCTGCGCAAGACGCTGTATCTCAACTTCGCGGCCAACCACCGGATCCAATCGGTTCTCTTCAGCGGCACGAGTCATGTCCCTGCCATATTTGTCAAGGGTGGGGGTGTCGCCACCTCGGCGTCCGCCTGACAGACGGGAAGCACCGGCAGTATTCTGCGCCGGCTGTCCGGAATATGCCTCGCTGTCAGACTCAGACGAGTTCTCTTCTTCGTCCGGATCTTCATCGGGCTCGTCGGTGAAGTCGCTACCGGCGTGCGGGGTCTGGGGGTATTGCTTTTTAAGTTCGTCCAGGAGGCTGGAATATTGTACGTTTGCTCTGATAAATGGTTTCATGAACGGTTGGTCTTTTAACTCGGTGTTATGGAATATGGCTAAGAGCAGATGCTCGATGTCGACACCTGATTCGATTTTAAGTATTCTGGCTTCAAGAGCACTGAGCTTTATTATGCGATTGGTCGAATCGCTGACAGCTAATTGGCCCTTTCCTTCCTGTTGTACCGGGAACGCAAGACCGTCTTCAAACAACTGCCGATCAAGTTCCTGAGATAGCTGGTAGGCTGATGATCCGGTACTCACCCTGTCAATGAGATGTAAAATCTTGTTTGACGGTTCGGTGAGCAATGCCATCAATATGTGCTCCGGTTTGATCACTGTGTGATTGTGGGCCGCAGCTATCTTACTGCAATTGGACAGCACGTCGTTGAAATCTTTTGTATGTTTGAAATTCAGCATATATGTGTGTATGTGATATTGCAAATATAACGCTTAGAAAGCAATAATTGTGCCAAAGTGGTGTGACTTTATATGTAAAAATCTTATAAAATTATAAATCGGAAATCTTGTCTGTAAAAATGGCTGCTATTTGATAAAAAATAGCTATCTTTGCTTGATGTTTCGGGTGGTGTGCGGATGTCGTGAACGGCATTGGCGAGCGCTTGAAAACAGACGGATTTGATAACCAAATATTAAAGAAACAATCATAGAAAAATTACCATGTTGGAAGAAGATCGCATATTAAAGATCAATATTGAAAACGAAATGAAGTCGGCCTACATCGACTATTCCATGTCGGTGATAGTGTCGCGTGCGCTTCCTGATGTGCGCGACGGACTTAAGCCGGTGCACCGACGTGTGCTTTTCGGCATGAACGAGATGGGTAATACTTCGGATCATCCTCATAAGAAATCTGCAAACTGTGTAGGTGAGGTGATGGGTAAGTATCACCCGCATGGCGACTCCTCTATATATGGCACGGTGGTACGTCTGGCTCAGGATTGGAACCTTCGTTACACACTTGTGGACGGTCATGGAAACTTCGGTTCGATCGACGGTGACGGTGCTGCCGCTATGCGTTACACCGAAGTACGACTCGAAAAACTTGGCGAGGAAATGCTGAGTGATATTGATTGCGAGACGGTGGACTTTCAGCCCAACTACGATAACTCCCGCCGTGAGCCGGTGGTGCTTCCTACCCGTTTCCCCAATCTGCTCGTAAACGGAGCTTCGGGTATCGCTGTCGGTATGGCTACCAATATTCCGCCTCACAACCTTACCGAAACCATAAATGCATGTACGGCTCTGATAGACAACCGCGAACTGTCGGTGTCCGATCTTATGCAGTACATCAAGGCTCCGGACTTCCCTACAGGCGGTACCATATATGGATATAACGGTGTGAAAGAGGCTTTTGAGACCGGACGTGGCCGAATAGTAATTCGTGCCAAGGCTGAGATTGAGACAGAAGCCAATCACGATAATATAATTGTGACTGAGATACCGTATAATGTCAATAAGGCATTACTGATATCTTATATCGCTGATCTTGTAAACGAAAAGAAACTTGACGGTATAGCCGACATCAACGACGAGAGCGACTATAAGGGCATGCGCATAGTGATCAAACTTAAGAGCGATGCCAACGCCAATGTGGTGCTAAACAAACTTTATAAGATGACGCAGATGCAGTCATCGTTCAGTGTAAATAATGTGGCACTTGTAAACGGTCGTCCTAAGATTCTCAATCTCAAACAGATGCTTGAGGCGTTTATCGACCATCGCCATGAGGTGGTGACCCGTCGTACGGAATTTGAACTTAGAAAGGCTCGCGAGCGTGCTCATATTCTTGAAGGACTGATTATTGCTTCGCAGAATATTGATGAGGTAATACATATTATCCGTAGCTCTTCGTCGACAGATGAAGCTCGCGAACGTCTGACCGAGCGATTTGGTCTGACCGACGCGCAGACTTCTGCTATTGTGGAAATGCGTCTGAAACAGCTTACCGGTCTGGAACAGGATAAGCTGCGTGCCAATTATGAAGAAGTCATGGCTGAAATAGCCCGACTGGAAGAAATTCTCAACAATGATAGCGTGTGCTGGAGCCTTATAAAGACCGAACTTGAGGAAGTGCGTGATAAATATGGCGATGAGCGTCGTACGGATATTGATTATACAGCCGGAGATTTCAACGCGGAGGATTTCTATGCCGATGACGAGATGATTATCACCATTTCGCACATGGGCTACATCAAGCGTACCCCTCTTACCGAATTCCGTACTCAGAACCGTGGCGGTGTCGGCGCCAAGGGTAGCGATACTCGCGACGAAGACTTCATTGAGTACATCTACCCGGCTTCGATGCACAACTATATGTTGTTCTTTACCGAAAAGGGTCGATGCTACTGGCTTAAGGTATACGAACTGCCTGAAGGAGCCAAAAACTCCAAGGGCCGTGCGATACAGAATCTGCTCAACATAGATCCGGATGATGCCGTAAATGCTGTGATCCGAGTAAAAGGTCTTGATGATAAGGACTTTGTGACCACACATAATCTGGTGTTCTGTACTAAGAACGGAGTGATAAAGAAGACCAGTCTTGAAGCATATTCCCGTCCTAGAGCCAATGGCGTGAACGCTATTATAATACGAGAGGACGATAAACTGATCTCTGTGGAACTTACCGATGGTAATTCGGAAATACTTATGGCTAATCGCAATGGACGAGCTATACGCTTCCATGAAAGTAAAGTAAGAGAAATGGGACGTGTGTCTACAGGAGTGCGTGGTATGACTCTTGATGGTGGTGATGATGCTGTGGTGGGTATGATATGCATGGAGCCCGGATCGGAAAACACTGTTATGGTCCTTTCAGAAAACGGATTTGGTAAAAGATCCATTCTTGACGACTACCGTATGACTAATCGTGGTGCCAAAGGTGTGAAGACGATGAATGTAACAGAAAAAACAGGTCTGCTTGTGGCTATAAAGAGTGTGAACAATGATAACGATCTTGTCATTATAAACAAGAGCGGTATAACATTGCGCATGAAAGTAGCTGACATTCGTGTTCAGGGGCGTGCTACTCAGGGTGTGAAAGTAATCAACCTTGAGAAGCGTAATGACACTATCGCTTCGGTGTGCTGCGTTGACTCAGCTTCTGAAATAGAGGAGATGGTGGATGGCGAAGTTAATGATCTCGAAACTCCTATGGCAGAAGAATCTCAAAACGAACAATAAATAACTTACCTTAATAACTAAAACAAACAAGTATGAAAAAGATTAGCATCTTAGGCGTATGCCTGCTGACCGGTATTTCTGCTATGGGTCAGGCAAGTCTTGTTAAAGATGTAGAGCGTCAACTTAAGGGATCCAATCCCGATAATGCAAAGGCTATGGAGGCAATACAGCCGGCTCTAACCGATCCTGAAACTTCAAACACAATGATGCCGTGGTATCTTGCCGGCAAGGCCGGATTCGGCATCTATGACGATGCATTCCTTCAGCAGTCGCTTGGTAATGAGCTTAAGGGAGAACAGAAAGTTGCGGCTGGCAAGGGGCTTCTTGACGGATACAACTATTATATTAAGGCTCTTCATCTTGACAGTTTGCCAGATGAAAAGGGAAAAGTGAAGCCTAAAAAAAGCAAGGAAATCATCAGCCAGTTGGTCGGTGCTTATCCTCACTTCCGCAATGCCGGTGTATTTTTGTTTGACAATCAAAAATATGACGAAGCATACGATGCATGGGAAGTGTATGTAAATCTCCCGAACAATCCTCTTCTGGGTAACAAGGCGCCTAAGGCCGATCCTGATACGATTGTGGGTCAGATCATATTTTATCAGGGAGTTGCAGCTTTGTCAAACAATCAGTCTCAGAAGGCTCTTGATAAAATGCGTCAGGTGATACCGACAGGATTCAACAATATTTACGTTTATACTTATGGTACTGAGGCGGCTCGTCGTCTTGGCGATACTGCTTCGATGCTTGAATTTGCACAGAATGGTTATGAGAAATATGGTACAGAAGACGTATCGCTCATAGGTCAGTTGATCAATGCCAAGCTTGAAGCAAGAGACTATCCTGCAGCTTTTGAACTCGTGAGTCAGGCAATTGAAAAAACAGACCCTTCAAACGTGTCGATGATAAGCCAGCTCTATGATATCCGTGGTGTGATATATGAGCAGGACGGTAAGATTGAGGAGGCTATAAACGATTTCAACAAGGCTATTGATGTAAATCCTAATGCAGCTAAGGCTTATTATGACCGTGGCCGTATGAAATTTAACTCAGCTCTTGAAAAGGCAGATCAGAGCAATGATACAATATCTGACGAAATTAAAGATCAGTTCCTTTCTGCTATTGAAGATTTTAAGAAGGCTTATGAACTTGATGATACCATGTCGCAGATTCCCGGAAATATCTATCTGGCATATTATAAACTTGGAGCCGGATATGAAAGTGATGCCAATCTGTGGAAATCGTTGAGCGGTATGTAATAACGGTATTTGTCCCAATATATATTGGGAATAATTCTTATACAAACAAGAGGCTGTCCATCGGACAGCCTCTTGTTTGTGTTAAAAATATTGAAACGTTACATCTTAAAAGGTTGATGCAGTGTTATGATAATAAATATTTAAAACTTACTACTATGAAATTCTTAATCGTTTTAGCTTTTATTTTTGCTTTTCTGGCCATTGGTTTTCTTGTTGCAACATTGTTTACTCCGGGAACGAGTGTAGTATATCCCTCGATCGGTGCCGGACTTTCGTTGGTGGCATTTATTCTTGTGTTTGTGGGATATGTGTCGAGAACCAACCGTAAAGACTGATGATATTGTGCGCTACACCGGGGTGTGTTGACGACTTGGATGCATGTCGGTGTAATCAGATAGGCAACTCTCGTCTGTAAGAATGTTCGAACGGTCGGGAGTTGCTGCGTTAGGACGTTTATTTAATTACGATTTGATGTAATACACAGAGATTTTTCCTAATTTTGCAATTAGGAAATAGTAAAATATCACTATGTGTATGGATCATACCAATCAACAATTTGATGCGGCTCTGGCCGTATGCCGGGATCTGTTTGAGCGAAAACTCAAAGATTATGGTGCGTCGTGGCGTATAATGCGTCCGGAGTCGATAACGGATCAGATATTTATAAAAGCCAAGCGTATACGTTCGCTTGAGACCAAAGGCAATGCAATGGTAGATGAAGGAATACTGCCTGAATTTATTGCGATAGTCAATTACGGACTTGTGGGCGTGATACAGCTTACAATGGGTTATGCCGACATGGTGGATATAAACAATGTCAAGGCTATGGAGTTGTATGACAGATATGCCAAAGAAGCCCGTCAGCTTATGATAGCGAAAAATCATGATTATGACGAGGCATGGCGGTCAATGCGCATCAACTCATACACTGATATGATATTGTCGAAAATACAGCGAACGAAACAGATTGAGGATCATGACGGCGTGACTGTGGTCTCGGAAGGTATTGATGCCAACTATATGGATATGGTGAATTATGCTGTGTTCGGCATAATCAAACTCACTGAATGATGAAGTTTTCTGAAGTATTGTCGTCGGTCAACCGACGCTACCTTACATGGATAGTGTGGGGGCTTCGCATTGTGATAGGCGGACTATTCGTAGTGTCTGGTCTTGTAAAAGGCATTGACATCTGGGGTTTTGTATATAAGATAGAGGAATACTTCGCGGTATGGCAATGGTCGGTACCGCATTCGCTGTGCGTTATGGCGGCTCTGTCGGTGGCGATTGCTGAGTTTGTCCTCGGCGCTATGGTAGTTGTGGGCTGTTACCGACGGGTGTCGGTATGGCTTCTTATTGTCATGATGTGTGTAATGCTTCCGCTTACACTTTATATATTTATATCGGATCCAGTGGCCGATTGCGGATGTTTCGGTGATTTCTGGATAATATCCAATGGCGCAACATTTGCAAAAAATCTGCTGATATCGGGTGCTTTGGTGTATCTGGCTGTCTACAATCGTAAGGTCAAAGGCGTGTACCGTCCGTATATACAGTGGATTCCGGCAGTAGGCTGTTTTGTCTATCTGCTTGCGGTGGCTCTGTTTGGATATCTTGTGCAGCCGATGATTGATTTCCGCTCTTTCCCTGTAGGCAGTTTTATACTTCCAGCTGAAGTGGAGTCGGATGATGATGGCCGGTTTGAGTTTGTGTACGAGAAGAATGGCGTACGACAGACTTTTGATATTGATAATCTGCCTGATAGCACTTGGACTTTTATTGATCGCACAATAGTGGGAGGCAGTGACGTGGATGATGCTACGGAACTTGTGGTGACTGAAGGCGGCAACAATGTGACCGATGAGGTGATAGATACAGATGGAGATCAGATTATAATAGTGCTTCCTGATTACGATCGGGCAAATGTGTCATATACATACGCTGTCAATGAACTGCAACGATATATTGAGAAGAGAGGCGGCTCATTGATAGAGCTGGCTGCGATGGATAGTGGTGACATTGAGCAATGGCGAGATTTGTCAATGGCGACATATCCCATATATCAGGCCGAGTCGACAGTGCTCAAAGAGCTTGCTCGCGGAGTAATGGCGGCTGTATATATACAGAATGGACGGATCGTGTGGAAACGCTCGCTTTCGTCTATTGAGTTAGAAGCGTTGTCGCATCTGGATAATGACGACAACGCTCTTGATCTGTTGGCTTTTGATAGTGGGAATATGTTGAAAATCTGGTCGTTGATACTTGCCGTGTTGTTGATGTCGGTGCTTCTGGTCGACAAATGTTCCGCAAAGGTGAAATGCGTTGTGAAATCTAAAAAAAATAAGTAAATTTGCAGAGAATATAGATGTTCACAAAAATATCACAATAATATTATTAAAATCATGAGAAAAAACATTGTAGCAGGCAACTGGAAAATGAACACCACTTTGCCTGAAGGTATTGCCTTGGCAAAGGCTGTGAATGAGGCTCTTAAAAATATTACTCCAAAATGCGATGTTGTAATCGGCGTTCCCTTTACTCATCTTGCGTCTGTTAACGAAGTTATCGATAAGAGCAAACTCGGCCTTGGTGCTGAAAACTGTGCCGATCATCTGTCGGGTGCATATACAGGCGAGGTGTCGGCTCCCATGGTGGCTTCTACTGGCGCAAACTATGTTATCCTTGGTCACTCTGAACGCCGTCAGTATTATGGTGAAACTTCAGAGACTTTGAAGACAAAGGTTAATTTGGCTCTTGAAAACAATCTTACTCCTATATTCTGTATTGGAGAGGTTCTTGAAGAACGCGAAAATAATACTTACTTCGATGTGGTGAAGAAGCAGATTGAAGAAGCTCTCTTTGAACTTCCCGCAGATAAGTTCGGTCAGATTATTCTTGCATACGAACCCGTATGGGCAATAGGTACCGGTAAGACGGCTACCGATGATCAGGCTGAAGAAATGCACGCATTTATCCGCGGTGTTATCGCTGACAAGTATGGCAAGGAAATTGCCGATAACACTTCGATCCTTTATGGTGGTAGCTGCAAGCCTTCAAATGCCAAGGCTCTGTTTGCAAAGCCAAATGTCGATGGCGGTCTGATTGGTGGCGCTTCGCTTGATGCCGAATCATTCATGGGTATTGTCACTGCTTTTGAATAAGCTGTTGATAGCGATACCAAATAGTATCCGATAAAATTTGGGCTACAAGAATATAATTTTGTATTTTTGTAGCCTAAATTGTATTCATTGGCATCCCTCCCATGGCGGTGCGTAATAGTCGATAAAGTATGTGTGAAATACATCGTTTGGTAGCCGCAATAATTGTTTCGGCATTTGCTGTATCGCCGATGGCGTCTCAGCAGCCGGATTCGGTGGCCTATGGAGTTCCATCTTTAGCCGATCATATTAATTTGGGTGGCTATAATGTAATAGTTGCTGATGAGGATATTATAGATCTTCTTCAGCCGGATCGTAATGCGACCGAAGTTCAGGAAAACAAGGTTTCGTCAAAACGCATAGTCTATCGAGTGCAGGTGTTCTCGGATAATAAAGCTGAAAAATCAAAGCAGGAAGCCATGACAAAGGAACGTGCTGTAAAGCGTAGGTTCCCCGATTACTCATCTTCAATTGTGTATACTTCTCCGTATTGGCGTTTGCATATTGGGGCATTCCGGTCGGCTGCTGAGGCTGAAGAGCTGGCAGTAAAGCTTCGCAAGGCATTTCCGGCCTATGCAAAAGAGATTCATGTGGTAAGAGCTCGAGCCACGGTGGCACGATAGATCTGACGATTAGAGTAGGTTTTGAAATGGAGTATAAAATTGACAGTCTGGACGAGACAATTTCTAAAATAGCTGAACACTATAAGGAGATCATACGCCTTATTGGCGAAGATCCGGATCGAGAGGGGCTTGTCGAAACACCCGAGAGAGCGGCAAAAGCCTTGATGTATGTGACCCGGGGATATCGGCAAAATGTTTCGGAAGTGATACATGGAGCGATGTTTCAAGCGCCGTCGCACGATATGATCGTGGTGCGCGATATCGAGTTTTATTCGTTGTGTGAACATCATATATTGCCGTTTTTCGGCAGTGTGTCTGTCGGATATATTCCTGGTGACCGCATAGTGGGGCTAAGTAAGATAGCCAGAATCGTGGATATGTTTGCGCGTCGCCTTCAGGTGCAGGAGAGGTTCGCGTCTGAGTTATGTCATACACTGTATGATGAACTTGGTGCTGAGGGGGTGATAGTACATTGCAGGGCGCACCACCTGTGTATGCAGATGAGAGGGGTGCAGAAACAGTCGTCCACAACAATTACAACGTCAACATGTGGTGTGTTTGTTTTAAACCAGGAGTTGCGTAATCAATTTGTTGCATCTATAGGCTGACAGGAGATTGAATAAAGAGAAAGCAAAGCCGAGGCAAATGTCTCGGCTTTGCTTTAATCAATGTATTTCGCTATTGTTAAACGTGAGTTTGAAATAAGCTATCAAAATAGAGCCATCTGATTGTCAGCAACAAATTCCAAAGAGATAGACCGTCTCTTCGGGAATATGCAGTATTACGGCAATAGCTCTCATGGCATTGGTTCTGAAGTTTGCGAATGGTCGATGTCTTGAGAGCTCAATCTGGTCGATGTTCTTAAGTTTGTCATTGACAGATTTAATTAGAGTCCTTTTGCGGAGCATAATCTTGCCGGAGACGGACATCACAAATTCTATATAGTTTTATGCCCAATGGCTGCTTGTTAATGTTGATTTGCGAAATCTTGATATCGACCTCACGTTATTTATTGGGATTGGGAATGAATGACTCAAAACTATTGTCATTGTAGTATACAATGATGTTTACAATCTTTTTCTTTTGGTCCGGACTGAACGATATTGTATTTACTTCTATCTCCGGTATCGAAGTTGGCTCAGAGAGGCTTTTAATGCCGGCATTTTCAATAGCTGTATGCTGTTGAGCACTTTTTAAATTTTCTGCTTCAGTTTCGGTAAAAGTTTCATCAAAGGCTATTGGAGGGGTATCATGCTGTATATCAGAGTTGTTGTTGGCTGAAAAGTCAAAAATAGAGGCTTGTTTGCCTTCTGAGATTTGCGTATTTGATTCGTGTAGCATCTCTCCCTCGCCAAACATTAACCAAAGTACAGATAGCTTAGGGTATGCTTCATGTATTTTGCTTATCAACTCATCGCTTACCTTTTTATTGCGGCCATTTAGCAACTGTGATAGAGTGGGGCGGGGTATAGAACAGTTATCGGCAAACTGAGTGACCGGTATGGCAAGAAAATTAATATAATTTTTAAGCCGTGATACGATATCCATTTGTAAATTTATATTTGTAATTACGCATTGCAAATGTAATCAAATTAAGTTGAATATGCAACTATGAATATGTAAACAGTGTGTGTTGAAATGTAAATAGGCGTATTTGTTTGTAATTCACAAGTGCAAATGTACTGGATGTAACTTAAATAATAAGTGGCGATATCAAGCATATGATTCTGATATATGGGTTATTATGCTGAATGGAGGTGCGGCGTACGCGCAAAGTGTATCGCGCGGCGATAATATATTAAAGTTTTGCTACGATCTAGCATTGTATTGCTAGTGAATTACAATGAGTTATATGAAACAATAATAGATGTTAATGGGTAATTGTGTGGGTATGTAAACAATTGTAAGCGACCTGAATTACGGATGTTAATCGCGCTTATTGGCGGTAATAAGGGTTTCAGATGTAAACGCATGGAGAGGTTTATTTGGGGTTTACGTTTGTAACTCGAATTATCCCATAAACAATCGTAAACACAAAACCTAATTATGTGCAAATGTAAACGAAGTGCATGAGACTAAGGATAATTCTCTAATTGCTTGATTTCATGCGAATTTACACATGTATAACAATATTGAGAGTTGAAGTTATTGCTTTATATGTGTACTTTTAGCTTTTAATAGCTTAATTGCCAGTGTTTTTTGCAGGCGTTAACGACAAAATGAATATTTTTTCAATTTGTTAATACCGATATAGGCTAAACAAGATTTGACTTTAGATTAAAAATGCCGAGCTTATTCTGGAGCTGAATTATTTTTGCTGATAAATAAGGCTGACGTATCATACCATACACACCTATATATTTTAGGTATTGTTGGCGTCTGTGTGCGGTGTTATGGCCCATGCAGGGCATTATCTTTGCATATATAATAATGAATCCTCGATAATATCTAATTTATTTGCCATGAATTCCGCTCTTGAAACATCCATAATCATCACTCCGCATGTCGTCAATACGGTTAAGGCATTGCCTGAGTCAGATCGTAAGGCGATTGTAGAGGCCCTCGCAGCAGATATTTTGCTCGGAGTTAATCCTGATGATGTATTATCGCCATTCCAATCTATTCTTTATTCGATGATAAAATTTTATGTGGAACGAGATTCAGTTCGAGCCGCCAGAAAGTGTTGCTGATTGGCGGTCAGAATTGAATATTTTGATAAGGAAGTGTTTGATCAAAGGACGTGATTACTCATTGAAGCTATCAAGTTCCATTGTTGCGAGCTCCCATTCGCTCATTGCATTTTCAAGACGTTTCTGCAGGCGAGAGTGCTGATCGTAAAGTTCGGCATCATATTCCCCTTGCGACATTTTGTTTTCAGTATCGGTTATAGAAGCTTCGATATCGGCTATCATAGCTTCGGCGTCCGATACCCGTTTCTTTGCTTTTTTTATGAGCTTTTCTCTTTCTTTCTGTTCGGCATAGCTCAGACGTTTGGCTGATGCTTGAGGAGCGATAGCCGGAGTTGTTTCGGCCTTTTGTTCAGATTGAGATTGTGTGCTTGCCGTTGCGGGTGATTTTGACAATTCAAGTTCATCGAGGGATGCTAATTTCTTTTTCTCAAGAAATTCATATATGCCACCAAGACATTCTAGTACTTTACCTCCTCCGAATTCATATACTTTTTCCACCAGTCCGTCAAGAAATTCGCGGTCGTGGCTCACAACAATGACTGTCCCATTGAAATCCTTGATGGCTTGCTTTAGGATGTCTTTAGTGGTCATGTCGAGATGGTTTGTCGGCTCGTCGAGAATGAGTAGATTGACTGGTTCAAGCAGGAGTCTGATTAAGGCCAGACGTGTTTTCTCGCCACCAGAAAGGACTTTTACTTTTTTGTCAGAAGCTTCGCCTCCAAACATGAATGCTCCGAGAATGTCTCGTATTTTAGTGCGAATGTCTCCTACTGCTACACGGTCGATGGTGTCGAATACCGTTATTTCGCCATCAAGCAATTGTGCCTGATTCTGTGCAAAGTATCCGATTTTTACATTATGACCGATTTTCAAGGTTCCGGTATATGGTATCTCTCCCATGATACACTTCACAAGCGTGGATTTTCCCTCGCCGTTCTTACCAACAAACGCTACTTTTTCGCCACGTTTTATCGTGAATTCGGCATGATCGAATACTTGATGGTCTCCATATTTCTTGCCAACATTTTCGGCTATTATCGGATAGTCTCCAGATCGCGGAGCTGGCGGAAATCTGAGATTGAGGTGTGAAGTATCTACTTCATCTACTTCAATGCGATCTATTTTTGCCAACTGCTTTATGCGGCTTTGTACCTGAACGCTTTTGGTGGCTTTATAGCGAAATCTTTCGATGAATTCCTCTGTTTCCTGAATTTGCTTTTGTTGGTTCTGGTATGCGCGCATTTGTTGCTCAATCCGTTCTTGACGCAGAGCTACGTATCGGGAGTAATTCACTGCATAATCGTAGATCTTGCCCAGGGAAATTTCAATTGTGCGGTTTGTCACATTGTCGATAAAAGCACGGTCGTGGCTCACGAGTACCACAGCATTTGTTTTTGTTGTCAGAAAATGCTCAAGCCATTGTATAGACTCGATGTCGAGGTGGTTTGTCGGCTCGTCGAGCAGTAGTACGTCCGGGTGGGTGAGCAGAATTTTAGCAAGTTCGATACGCATACGCCATCCGCCACTGAATTCAGACGTGTGTCGGTTGAAGTCGGCACGTGAGAAGCCGAGTCCCATAAGGGTTTTTTCCATTTCAGCTTCACAATTGTTGCTGTTTTCAATTCCCAAACGCTCGGTCAGAGATGTCATGCGGTCGATAAGATTATGATAGTCCGGAGAGTCGTAATCGGTGCGTTCAGCGAGTTCGTCGGTCATATTCTGTAATTGAACGTGCATCCGGTCAATTTTAGAAAAAGCCTTTCGAGCCTCTTCGATCACAGTAAGGCTGTCGCTTATCTCCATTTGCTGTGGAAGGTATCCGATGGTAACATCCTGAGGTACGGCCACGGCCCCGGAAGTTGGAGTTTGTAATCCGGCTATGATTTTGAGCATAGTGGATTTGCCGACTCCGTTTTTGCCTACGAGGGCTATCTTATCCTTTCGGTTTATGACATAGCTTATGTTGTCAAAAAGTGATTTCGCACTGAACTCTACACTTAGATTATTTATCGATACCATTGTGGTTGTGATTCTCTGATTGACTATGCAAAGGTAGTCAATTTTTATCACTAACCCAAGTTGCGGCCGGAGTTGTTAGCGATGCGTGAAATATGTGCCTGATTCGGTAATAACAATATCAACCGGCACATCGTGAGGCTCGGTGGTGATTTCGTCCATTAGCTGAAAATCGTAGGCGACTCCTATGGTCAAGGCTTTTGTGCGTCTAAGCAGTCTGTCGTAATAACCTTTGCCTCTGCCAACCCTGTTGCCGTATCGGTCATAGGCCACAGCTGGTACCACAATCAAGTCTATTGATGTAGCATTTTGAATATCGTCTCCCGAAGGTTCTTCTATTCTGAACGCTCCCATCTGCATGCGGGTCTTGTCATAAGGCAATATGTCAAGATCAACACCATTTACGCGAGGCAGAAAAAATCGTTTATTCGCTTGCCATCGGTCGATGAAGTTTCGTGTCGGCAATTCATCGGGTAGCGAGTTGTAGATCAAAATTCTCTCGCTCATGACAAAAGCTGCAAGGCTTTCCAGTTGATCGAATACTTTTTTTGCTGCATCGACACGTTCTTTGTCGGTTAGAAGTGCTTTGCGAGCTTTTACCTGTCGTCTGATGGTGTCTTTGTTCATAATTCCGATTCAGTTGGCTTATCTTTGATCGGCGCGGTTGCATTGCCGAGCTGTAGTTCTTCAAAAGCTCGACGTACCGGTGTATCAGACGAGTTGATTACTTCGTAATATGCGGATGTGCCTAATACATCTCGGGCAATCAAGGCCTTCAGTTGACTAACAATCAGATTGCGTGAAATGTTTATGTAGTACCACCTTGGCGGAATTCCGGCTTCGGTCTTGGCATACCGAACAAATTCTTGTAACAACGATTCGTCGGAAGGCATATTTTTCAGTAATTCCTGAACGTTGGATGATTCTTCAAGACGAGCACGATTGGAATCGGTGTATCTGAACGCGAATTTCTGCAACAGGCCTGCATTGAAAATGTCTATATAGTAATTTGACAATCCAGTAGTGTCTCCCGGAACATATACATCTGGGATTATGCCACCGCCGCCATATACTTTACGGCCGGATGTAGTGTGGTATATCTGAGATTTGTCAATATGCATGCTGTCGGCGCTGAAGCCTTCGCCGTGAGAATATCTGTCGGCGATTTCATTCATGTAGTTTATCGTGTTGCCGGGGGTATAGCTCTTTTGTATACATCTGCCCGAAGGGGTGTAATATCGAGCTACGGTCAGACGCATAGCACTTTGATCAGGAAGATCGATCTGTTGCTGTACCAATCCCTTCCCGAAAGAGCGACGGCCTATGATTAGTCCGCGGTCATTGTCCTGAATAGCTCCGGCGAATATCTCGCTGGCGCTTGCCGAATATTCATCGAGCAGAACGGCGAGTTGTATGTTTTTGAAAGAACCTGTACCGTCTGCTTGTGTATCGGAATTCATGCTGGATTTGCGTCCGCGAGTTGATACTATCAAGTCTCCTCTCGACAGGAATTGGTTGGCCATAAGTATAGCCGGTTCCATGTATCCGCCACCGTTGCCACGAAGATCTAAAATAAGGTTTGAAGCGCCATTGGATTGGAGAAGTACCATCGAATTGAGGAATTCATCGAATGTGTTTTTGCCGAATTTGTTGATTTTCAGGAATCCGGTGCTTTCATCAAGCATATAGCAGGCATCAATAGAGGTTACCGGGATATCGCCTCGTGTTACAGTGAATTGTATGGGCTCGGCAGCACTATTGCGTTTGATGCTTAAGTTGACAATAGAGTCTTTCGGTCCGCGTAGTGAGCGTATTACCCGTTCCTGACTCCACTTTTGTCCTGCAACCAGAGAGTCGTCTATGGCAATGATTCTGTCGCCGGCCATTATGCCCACTTTTTCTGACGGGCCTCCGGATATGACTTCAAGTACCGTTATGGTGTCGGTAAGCATGTTGAACGTAATGCCGATGCCGCTGAAGCTTCCGTCAAGTTCATCGTTCATGGCCTGTAGATCCGATGCCGGAATGTAGGCTGTATGCGGATCGAGCTGAGCTAATATGTCGGGGAGCGCTTTTTCAATGAGGCTGTCGGTACTTATCTCATCGACATATTGGTCATCAATATATGTCATTATTGTGTGTAACTTGTCATATATTATGCTGTCGCCCGGTTTAATTCCTCCAAAAAATGCCGATCCGATCCAGATGCCGAGACTTAATGAGGTTGCAATGATGAGCGGCATCCATATTGATGCTCGTTTATTGTCAGGGGTCATAATGCTGATATGAGATGGTGTCCTACAGGTTTTCAATATGTTTGCATTCTATTCCGGCGCGTTTCAACAGGTCAAGTCCGTCAGTAATACGGTAGGTTTCATTGTATACTACACGAGTTATTCCTGCCTGAATGATGAGTTTTGCGCATTCCAGGCAAGGCGATGCAGTGACGTATAGAGTGGATCCTTGCGACGAATTGTTGCTGCGAGCCACTTTTGTTATGGCATTGGCTTCGGCATGTAGAACATATGGCTTTGTGTCGCCATTGCAATCTTCGCATACGTTTTCAAATCCGGCAGGGGTGCCGTTGAATCCATCAGAGATTATCATTTGGCCTTTTACCAGAATGGCGCCAACTTGTCTGCGACGGCAATATGAATTTTCGGCCCAGATGTGTGCCATCCTGAGATAGCGTCGGTCAAGCAGTTCTTGTTTATCTTGATTTTCCATCAACCATTGTGTGATTTCGTTGTTTAGGACGCAAATGTAGCAACTTTTTTTGATAGTGGCCATATTTCGCCGGGTCTATGCAGTCAAATGTGAGGTCTAAAGAGGTTTTAGATCATTGTGTATATCTACCGGGGCATTTTTGAGGGATGGGTGATTATTATGAATGACGTTGTTGAAGTATGGAGTGATGGTTTTGGGTTAATAGATGTTAAATAACGGCCGTTTTAGAACATTTGACCCAGGGCCTGTGTTATCTGAGTGTAATTGTAATTTTAATCTTTTAAAATCGTTCATCACAATGGCTACATATTTTCCTTATTCTTACATTCTTGGTGATAATTCATATCAGTCTATCGTGAAACATCAGTATTTCGGTGAATGGAGTGTATGCGACAGTGACGCAGAAGTGAAATCCGTTTCAGGACTTGTACAGATAAATGAGCTGTATTATTGATGTCGTAGATTGGATTTAAAGGGATACTGCGTATATCTATCGTGACGGATCTATATGGATTTTATCGTAAAATGATGTGAAAATGCACGTAAAAAACATAAAACTTGACTGATTTTACCGGTTTTATGGAACATTAATGCAGCTGTAGCGGTTTTCAAAGCATAAGACTTTATACTTAATCTTATCCGCTACAACTATGAATAGTAGAAAATTTCAAGAACGATTGGTGGCATTGCAAGCCAATATGCTCAATTTTGCATATATACTTACTTCCAATCGAGACGATGCTTACGATTTATTACAGGATACTACACTGAAAGCGCTTGATAACGAGGATAAATATCTGGATAATACAAATTTCAAGGGTTGGGTATTTACTATTATGCGCAATATTTTCATCAACAACTACAGGCGTGCGGCCCGTGGTGTCACTGTGCTTGATTCCACCGAAGACCTTTATCATCTCAATGCTCCGCAGCATGCATATTCATCGCCGGAAAATTCATATACAGTAAAAGAGGTGCATGAAGCTATCGACGGTTTTACTCCTGAATACAAAGTGCCATTTTCGATGCACTTGGCCGGATATAAGTATTCGGAGATAGCCGACTATATGAATCTGCCTGTGGGCACGGTGAAAAGCCGTATTTATTATGCCAGACAGAAACTGCGTGTACAGCTTAAGGATTATCGTTCGGGGGTGGCTTCGTCCGACGATTGATTGTCTGCAGCCGTAATACGGTCGGGGATGTCGTCGTTGTTGTCGGTATAGGCCTTGGGAATATTTTTGGATGCTTTTATGCCTAATAGTCTCAGTGATTCGGCACGACCCACCAGATTGCCTTTGCCTTGTGACAGTTTGTTTATGGCTCCGTCAAATGCAGATGTGGCGGAATCGAGTCCCTTCTTGATTTTTTCCATGTCGGAAATGAATCCGACGAATTTATCGTAAAGTTGTCCGGAGCGGGTGG
>CAJTQH010000010.1:0-282 GCA_910578305.1 uncultured Muribaculaceae bacterium | reverse complement strand
TATCTCCAAGGCGTTGGCGGTCTGTCGCTCTGTGTTCCAAAGTTGCTTTATCAGACGCAATGAGCCTACGAGCTGTGTCGGTGACACCATGAGCACACGTTTGTCATAGGCCTTTTGCCACAGGGTGGGATCGAGTGACATGGCAGCGGAATAAGCAGCTTCGTTGGGTATGAACATCATTACAAAATCGAGTCGCTGGGTACCGATGTAATCCTGGTATTTTTTCTCGCTCAGCTCATTAATGTGTTTTATTATTGAAGCCAGATGTAATTTGCCAAGTCG
>CAJTQH010000009.1:41484-43262 GCA_910578305.1 uncultured Muribaculaceae bacterium | reverse complement strand
CACCCCGTGCGGCGGCATACGTTCATCGCACACCCGCCCTTCCCGACGCGCGTTATCAACTTAAACCACCGATAACCGGTAGGGACGCGCCACCGGTGCGTCCGCATAGGAGGGAGGGCTTCCAGCCCTCGCATTCCGCACAAAAGGCATTCCACAAAAAAACTTTTCTGCAAAAATGCATGCGTTAACGCGCGACGGCAGGATGCCGTCCCACCTATGTTTGTAACAGGCAACAAACCGCACACCCACGTAGGCGGGACAGTAATACACTGACCTTCAAAAACGGCGAAAATGTTGAAATGCTCCGACGTACATAAAACAATACCACAGGGCGTTCAACATTATCGCCGTTTCTTTTTTATCTCGTACACTGATGTATGGTTGTAGCGTGGCATTCTGATAAGGGAAGTCTACATATGATTTGAATTCTATGTCATAGCAAAATGCTATTAAACATATTTGATTTAACTAAAATTAAGACGTTTTTTTGACCATAAATTCAAAATATATTCGTTAATTTGTGGCGTTAACCTATATAAATACCGTTTAATTCATATTTTATGGATATAAATAAAATAATGTCGTCACTGGAGATGAAGCATCCCGGTGAAAAAGAGTATCTTCAGGCTGTGAAGGAAGTGCTTATGTGTGTTGAGGATGTCTACAACCAGCATCCTGAGTTTGAAAAAGCACGCATTATCGAGCGTATGGTCGAGCCCGACCGCATCATTACTTTCCGTGTTACATGGACTGACGACCGTGGCGATGTTCAGACCAACCTGGGCTATCGTGTACAGTTCAACAATGCCATTGGCCCGTACAAAGGTGGCATCCGTTTCCATGCTTCGGTCAATCTGTCTATCTTGAAGTTCCTCGGTTTTGAACAGACTTTTAAAAACGCTCTGACCACACTCCCCATGGGGGGTGCCAAAGGTGGTAGTGACTTCTCGCCCCGAGGCAAGAGCGATGCCGAAATCATGCGTTTCTGCCAGGCATTCATGCTTGAGTTGTGGAAAAACATTGGCATTGACCGCGACGTTCCCGCTGGTGACATAGGCGTTGGCGGACGTGAAGTCGGATATATGTACGGTATGTACAAGAAACTCTGCAACGAATGCGATGGCTCTATGACAGGCAAGGCCATGTCGTTTGGCGGTTCACGCATTCGTCCCGAAGCTACCGGTTTTGGAGCTCTCTATTTTGTACAGAGCATGCTTGCCGAAAAGAACATGGACATCAAAGGCAAGACCGTTGCCATCTCCGGTTTCGGCAATGTGGCCTGGGGTGCCGCTCTGAAGGCTACAGAACTTGGTGCAAAAGTTGTCACCATCTCCGGTCCCGACGGCTATGTATATGATCCCGACGGTCTCGATGCTGAAAAGATCGACTACATGCTCTATCTCCGAGCTACCGGCGACGATATTGTAGCTCCTTATGCTGAAAAATTCCCCGGATCTACATTCTATGCCGGCAAAAAGCCTTGGGAGCAGAAAGTAGATATCGCTCTGCCTTGTGCTACTCAGAATGAACTTGGTGCTGAAGATGCACGTCAGCTCGTTGAAAACGGTGTGCTCATGGTAGCCGAAGTTTCAAACATGGGTTGTACACCCGAAGCCATCGACACATTTATCAACAATAAAGTGACTTATGCACCCGGTAAGGCTGTGAACGCCGGCGGTGTGGCCACTTCGGGTCTTGAAATGAGCCAGAACGCCATGCACCTCCAGTGGAGTGCCGAAGAAGTCGATCAGAAACTCCACGTCATCATGCGCGATATC
>CAJTQH010000009.1:6447-41474 GCA_910578305.1 uncultured Muribaculaceae bacterium | reverse complement strand
ACAGTGTGTGAAATACGGCACTGAATCCGATGGATACCTCAACTACATGAAGGGCGCCAACATCGCCGGCTTCATGAAAGTGGCAAACGCCATGATGGGGCAGGGTGTCATCTGATGTTAAGTTGACAGCGAGATAAAATATTCCATATAATCAGACAACTGCGGCCTGTGCTTGATGCATAGGCCGTAGTTATTTTATGTCTGAGCGACGAGTGGAAAAAACTACGGCATCCGCCGTGTCGGGTGCGGATGCCGTAAGTATGGAAGCTGTCTTTAGTAATATATGCCTGTATTGATAGGAGATGTATCAGTGGTTCTTGACCGAGCCACCGGACGAAGAGTGTATGTTGTCTGGGTTTACAATGTCGCACGATACTGAGCCGCCACTCGAGGCCGATGCTTTGCCTTTGGTCGATTTCAGAGCGGAAGCATTGATTACACTGCCGCTTGAAGCCGATAGGCTGACATTGCTGCAAGTCCCCTGTAGATTGCCGGCTGCGCCGCTCGATGCTGTCGCGTTGATGCCTGATGCCGTCAGACCGTCTATGTTGAATACAGCACCGCTCGATGCAGATATGTTAAAAGTATTGGCTTTCATATTGGAGGCATTTATCACCGCGCCACTCGACGTACTCATGGTCACATTCGATTCCGGTTTGGAATACATTGATGTACTCAGCGCCGATCCGCTTGAGGCATTGAATGTGGTCACGTCAGGAGCCTTTACGGTCACCGATACCAGCTGGGCGCATTTGCCGAGATTTTTTGTTGACGATATGGTGAGCGCTCCATTGTCAACAGTTGCCTTGATGAGTTGCATCACATCTTCAGGTGCCGATATACGCATTATCAGTGAGTCACACTGTTCGTAGCTGACACTGATGCCGCAGCTGCTGTTGATGGCCGATATCGGACTTATTGATGAAGTGGTGCTCACAATAGGACCCTCGGCATTGCATTCATAGTCACCTATGGCGTTTGTGATGTGGCTGCACGAAGCGGCAAATATTGTCAGAGCGGCCAGTGCCGAACCGTAAGGAATGTGCGATTTGGTTTTCATGTCATGTATTATGTTTTGTTTCTTATTCAATAGACGCAGCTTGTCGGCCAAAAGTTGCAGTTGTTGATGAAAAAAATTACCTTTGCTTCAGAAGAACAGGATCAATCGAAATAATATCATGGTAAATAAACTACGCATAGGGCTTCTCGGACGTATAGTCATAGCCATAATCACCGGTGTGGCCGTAGGGCTTGTGGCTCCTGAATTTGTGGCGCGTCTGTGTGCCACGTTTAATGTCATATTTGGCCAGTTTCTCGGGTTTCTTATACCGCTGATCATAGTCGGCTTCGTGTCGCCGGCCATATCCGATCTCGGACTTAGGGCAGGTCGCATGCTTGTGTTTACCGTGGTGCTGGCTTATGCTGCCACTTTGTTTGCAGGCTTCGTATCCTATTTTACCGGGGCGTGGTTGTTTCCATCCATGCTTTCGCACGAATCGGCTGCTACGTCTCTCGCCGAATCGGCAGCGTCGGTTGCTCCTTACTTCACCATATCCATCCCGGCCATAATGCCTGTAATGACTGCTCTGGTGTTTGCGTTTCTGGTCGGTCTTGGCGCGGCATGCGTTAAGGGAAGTGCTGTACGTCGGGGGCTGTCAGAGTTTCGCGATATCGTGGCGCTGACAATTAATAAGGTGGTCATCCCGCTGCTCCCTGTCTATATCTTTGGCATATTTCTCAACATGACAGTCGAAGGACAGGTCGGAGTCATTCTTGCAACATTTGCCAAGATCATTGCAGTGATATTTGTGCTGCATGTGCTCATATTGCTGTTTCAGTTCTGTGTGGCGGCATGTTTCAATGGAAAGTCGCCTCTGCGTATGCTATGGACCATGATGCCTGCTTATTTTACAGCGCTTGGCACTCAGTCATCAGCCGCCACCATTCCGGTCACACTGCGGCAGTCGGTACGGATGGGAGTGAGTGAGGATGTGGCTGGATTTACCGTCCCGTTGTGCGCCACCATACATATGTCGGGCAGCACGCTCAAGATTGTAGCCTGTGCTCTGGCCTTGATGATTATGCAGGGTTTGCCTTACGATGTAGGGGCATTCGCTCAGTTTATTGCCATGCTTGGCGTCACCATCATAGCCGCGCCGGGCATCCCGGGCGGTGCTATCATGGCCTCGCTCGGACTGCTCTCTACAGTGCTCGGATTTACCGATGCGCAGAATGCCATGATGATAGCTCTGTACATCGCCATGGACAGCTTCGGCACAGCATGCAATGTCACGGGCGACGGTGCGCTGTCGGTGATCGTAGACAGGTTTTATGGAAAAAAACACGATGCGGGTGCAACTAATTGAATGTATCTGCGTCATATTAGTCAAATACAACATCATACATCAATAGCAATGGATATACTTAAAGTCGACAATGTGTCGAAATCGTTCGGGTCGCATGTAGCGCTCGACGATGTTTCGCTCTCGGTGGAGCAGGGCACTGTATATGGTTTGCTCGGCCCCAATGGAGCGGGCAAGACTACACTTATACGCATAATCAATCACATCACGGCGCCCGACAAAGGCTCAGTGACATTCGACGGACACCCCTTGACTCAGGACGATGTGGCTCACATCGGTTATCTCCCCGAGGAGCGTGGCCTGTATAAGAAAATGAAAGTAGGTGAGCAGGCCATCTTTTTTGCCCGCCTCAAAGGTCTGTCGCGTGTCGAGGCTACAAAGGAGCTGAAACATTGGTTTGACCGCTTTGAGATTTCCGACTGGTGGAACAGAAAGGTCGAGGAACTCTCCAAGGGCATGGCTCAGAAGGTACAGTTTATAGTCACGGTACTCCATCGGCCTAAACTTCTCATTTTCGATGAGCCGTTTTCGGGATTCGACCCCATCAACGCCAATCTGCTGCGCGACGAGATACTGCGTCTGCGCAAAGAGGGTGCGACTGTCATATTCAGTACCCACAACATGTCTTCGGTAGAAGAAATTTGCGACAATATCACACTTATTAATCAAGGCCACAACATTCTCACCGGCAATGTCGACGAGTTGCGGCGTAAGTTCACGGCAGGACGTTACACCATCACCTTCCGTGGCGATGCGGTGGCATTGCGATCCATGTTGCAGCCGCTCATTGCCGGGTCGGAGCTTCAGACCGTCAACGGACACTCCGACATGTGTCGGATGGATCTAACACTGGCCTCCGATGCCGTAGTGCGCGATGTCATAGCTATGGCCAACGACAATGTGGAGCTGGTATCGGTTAATCCGGCCATGGCTTCCATGAACGATATTTTCATAAACACCGTGAAGGCTTACGACTGCAAAGAGACTTCACTCAACTCACTTTAACCACGGCATTCACATTTCTATATCATGTTATCGAAAGTAAATATCATCATACGGCGCGAGTTTATGGAGCGCGTCACTAAAAAGAGCTTTATTATCACCACTCTGCTTATGCCTATAGTGATGCTTGGTCTTATGCTCACTCCGGTGCTTATAAGCATGTTTGCCGAAGGCGATCACCGCGAAGTGGTGGTCATCGATCGCTCGCAGACCATCGCACCCTCGTTGCAGAGCAATGAATCGCTGTCGTTTGTGACGTCAGAGTCCGACGACTGGCAGGAAGTTATAAGCCGCGACGGTGTCGATGCCGTGCTTGTGATTCCCGACGATGTTGTCGACGGCCAGTCGGCTATACGTCTTTACACCGACGGCCCTTCGTCCATGATGCTTGAATCATCCATCACATCACAGGTCAATGATATTATAGAAGAACATCGTCTGAAGCAGTACGATATCGCTGATCTCAGCAATATAATAGCGGCTGTGCATTCCGACGTGTCACTGCAAAGCATATCCTACGATGCCGACGGCGGTGAGAAAGAGTCATCAACCATGTTGAGCTATATGCTCGGTATTATTCTCACAATGCTCCTATACATGTGTCTGTTGCTTTACGGTCAGATGGTCATGACATCCATCATCGAGGAAAAGAGCAACCGCGTGCTTGAGCTGGTGGTGTCGTCGGTGAAGCCAATGCAGCTCATGCTTGGCAAAATCTGTGGCATCGGTCTTGTGGCCGTGACACAGATTCTGATCTGGACTGTACTTATAGCCGGTATGTCGGCTTTCGTGCTGCCTGCCATATTGCCTGCCGGGGTAGCCGCTGAAATGTCGGCCCTCAATGCCGGAACTGCCGATCTCAGTGGCATGACCACCGACATAGGTCTGCTTCAGGCTCTGTCGGTGCTCGGCGATGTGTCTTACATACTTCAGCTTTTCGGACTGCTCCTGCTGTTCCTCATAGGAGGATTCATGCTCTATGCCGCCATATATGCCGCTATCGGTTCGGCTGTCGACAACATTCAGGATGCCGGTCAGCTTCAGTCGGTGGTTATATTCCCTATCATCATAGGCATAATCTTCGGCATGACAGCAGCCTCCGATCCCACTTCGACCATGTCGGAATGGATGTCGATGATTCCGTTCACATCGCCGATGGTTATGATGGCACGTATCCCATTCGGCATACCGGCATGGGAAATAGCCGTATCGCTGGTCATACTGTACGCATCGTTCTTCGTTATGGTATGGGTTGCCGGGAAGATATATCGTGTAGGCATCTTCATGTATGGCAAGAAGCCGTCGGTTAAGGAACTTATACGATGGATGCGGTACAAATGATGGTAGCTGACAATAAGATTATAAAAAAAACTAAAACATCAGAAATGTGCTGTCACTTATTGATGGCACATTTTGTTTTTGAATTATAGAAAAAAATTACTAACTTTGCACGCTTAATCTCACAAAAGACAGATGAGACAACTAAAAATCACCAAATCAATTACTAATCGCGAAAGCGCGTCGCTTGACAAGTATCTTCAGGAGATAGGTCGTGAAGAGCTTATATCCGTAGAGGAGGAAGTGGAGCTTGCGCAGCGCATTCGCCAGGGAGATCAGAGAGCTCTCGAAAAACTCACACGCGCCAATCTCCGCTTCGTTGTGTCGGTAGCCAAGCAGTATCAGAACCAGGGTCTGAGTCTGCCCGACCTTATTAATGAAGGCAATCTCGGCTTGATAAAAGCAGCGCAGAAATTCGATGAGACAAGAGGCTTCAAGTTCATCTCCTATGCGGTGTGGTGGATTCGCCAGTCTATTCTTCAGGCATTGGCTGAGCAGTCGCGCATTGTGCGTCTGCCGCTTAATCAGGTGGGTTCTCTCAATAAGATCAGCAAAGCGCTGTCTAAGTTTGAGCAGGATCACGAACGTCGTCCGTCGGCAGAGGAGCTTGCCGAGCGTTTGGATGTGCCTGTCGACAAGATTGCTGATACTCTCAAGGTGTCAGGACGCCACATTTCTGTCGATGCACCGTTTGTGGAAGGCGAAGACAATAGCCTGCTTGATGTGCTTACCAACGACGATTCGCCAATGGCCGACTCTACACTTACACAGGAGTCATTGGCCAAAGAGGTTGACCGTGCATTGCGTCAGCTTCATGAGCGCGAGCGTGAAATTCTCAAGATGTTCTTCGGCATAGGATGTCAGGAAATGACTCTTGAAGAGATCGGCGCCAAATTCGATCTCACACGTGAACGAGTGCGTCAGATAAAGGAGAAGGCTATCCGTCGACTCAAAGGACAGAAGAGTAAGTTGCTTAAGCCCTATCTTGGTCAGTAGGCGACTGCATCATTTCATTTTAGTTTAAAAAGAAACACCGGGGCGGTGCTGCTTTTAAAAGCGGTGCCGCCCCGGTGCTTTTTTCTATAAGGCCATTAGGCCCTGAAGCCTACGCGCTGACGCTGACGGCATGACCTCACATCGGTCGTGGGCTGAGGAATGTCGCATGCCTTTATCTCTTTGAGTGCGGAGGGCTTCGGACACTCTCCGGCACTTTCATCGATCACACGCACTGCCATGGCAGGAAGTATCTCTGTTTCGATCAGAGTCACTACATGTCGGGCGTTTCCAAAGTTTGAGTCGCGGTGCTCATAGTCGTTTTTCAGACGCAGTGTCAGAGCGTCGCGGGCATCATCGGTAAGTACATACTGATGAAGATCAAAGTACATGTTGGCGATGTGCATAAGTTCTGTTTCCGAAAAGTCGCTGAATGTATATATGTTTGACTCCGGGATGCGTGATTTCAGTCCGGGGTTTATCTCAAACATACGCATGGTCGGTTCGGAATACCCCGACAATATAAGCATCCAGTCGCGTCGTGAAGTGTCGGCGAGTGCCGTCATGAGTGTTTCGATTACGAACTTGCCCGGATCGCGTGGGTCGTGAGGCTGATAGAGCTGATATGCTTCGTCTATGAGCAGTATGCCGCCCTGGGCTTCTTCTATGGCCTTGAGGGTATTTTCCGACTCCGATGAATAATTTTGGCCAAGCAGTGTGGCACGCTCTTTCACCACCACATGTCCGTTTGACAGAACACCGGCATCGGCAAGCATCTGACCCATGATTTTGGCTACGGTGGTTTTGCCTGTCCCCGGCGAGCCTAAAAACATGGCGTGCAGAGGTGTGTCGGTCGCCAGCAGGTCGTGTGTCTGCCGCATCTGATTGAACCGCACAAGCTTGTAGTAGGTAGATAGTTTTGTTTTCACTGATTCCAGTCCTACAAGTTGGTTGAGCGGCTCCATGTAGTCGGTCTTTTGTATCAGGCTGCATGAATTGTCGGCTGTCGTGTCATTGTCGCTATTCGATTGTATGAATTCGTCGATCAGACGGTCGAAGTCAAGCTCTTCGGAATTGTTGTTGCAATCGTTGTCGTCGAAGTCGTAGTCATGGAGATCGTCGGTCTCTGTTTCAGTCGGGTATATTTCCCTGAGTCGTCTGATGACATTATCGAGCGAGTAGTAGTCGAGGCACTCCAGCTCTTTTCCTTCCCACAGTCCGGTATCCGACGGCCCGTTGGTGCTGAATGCGAATCCGGCTACGGCATAGTCCAGGCATATCAGTTCGGCATAGCAGGCGCCGCGATAGATGTCGATGGTATCGAGTGGAGCCTCGAAATACAGCCCGTTCTCTGTGTCGTGGACAGCACGACACATACAAGGACTTGCGTCGCCGTTGTGGAAATGTATGCGTATCTCCATCTCGGGGCAAAATGTCAGAGATGGGACATTGGGTGTGAGATCGAATCTTACCGAGTAGCGATTGTTGTCGGAAGGTTCTATTGACCGGTAGCTGATTGCGTCGCTGTAATCGCCACGGTCAGACGGTCTGACCATTATTCGTCCAGACACTGGTGTGAACCATTGGTCAGGACTGCATCCGGTGTCGGCCTCGTCGAAAAAGTGCAGGATCTGAGATCCGAGCAGTATGTGATCCGATTGGTCGAATACCGATACCGAGTAGGTGTGAGAGGTGTCGGTCATGGCTTTTGTGAGCGGAATATCCACGCGATATGACCTGTAAAGCCTGTCGCGCGCTATGGAAACGTTGACCGACGTGTCGGCTACCTTGCGCCCGGTAGTGTCGTCGGTGAGTATTACTGTTACCTTTCGTCGTATTCCTCGAAGGCGTCCGGAGGCAAACAATCGTCTGTTGAGAAACTGCAATAAGATTCCCAGGCCACACTGTCCGTCTTCAACCAGTAAGTCCTGTCGGTGGCCCGAGGCGTGGAAGTGTTTGTGACCGGGATGCTCATTTGCCACATCGCTGTCGGCGTTGTAGTTGAGTATCCACATGTTGCACAGGGTTAAGGGGTTTGTTGTAGTCATAATATTTTAAGTTTTTAAGTGTTTGGAAATTCTTTCATTGTTCACTTCGTGATGCTGGAGCCGTTCTCCCGCATCACAATGTTCCAGCATGTCAATGTGCGCCCTGTGGCCGGCCGGGTACGCGAAAAGACGCACCGATGGCTGTCGGTCACTTTCTGTGATTGAAAAAAATGTGGAGATGCGCTATGGCTTTATTACATCCTCACACGTCCCGGAGGTGCTTCACCGCCGTCGGATCGATTTACAATAGGATGCATTAACTTCATAGCTGAAAAATGAAAGTATAAAAACTTAAAATTTATCTGTGCGATATATGGGGAGGCGTCTGTGCCTGCTCACCCATTATGCTGCAAATGTATGAGAAGATTTTTTTATTTGCAAATTTTTTTTCGTGTTTTTGCAATATGGCATGAGGAGGACTATATAATGCAGCAACGCCTGCCCCGGTAGGGACAGGCGTTGCAGTGATATTTCAAGAGCAAGTGGCTGTTAATCCACTACAATCTCATCGACGAATAGAAAACCGGGTTTGCCGGCTCCTGCATCATGCCACTGGGGAAGTACGTCTTCACACTTCGCTGTTAATTTTATGTAGCGTGCTGTGGTAGGGGCGAAGCTCACGGTGTGGGATATGATGTCGGTAGCATATCCCGGCATAGCGGGATAGTCTTCGGATGCTATGGTGGAGAAGTTTTTGCCGTCATCCGATACTTCAACTATGATGCCACGAGTGTCCATTATCCAGTTTAGAGCGTCAACGAGAGTGCGTATGGTTACTTTGGAAAACTCTTTGGCGGAGCCGAGATCGATTGTCGCAATCAGAGGAGTGCCTTCAAAGCCCATCCATTCGCCGGTATTGAAGCTCGATGCACCGAATCGTCCGTCGGTGAGCAGCGAAGCGCCTATCGACTGGTAGCGTGAGTGCGGAGTCGAGCCGAGTGTAACGGGCGACGATGTGGCTTTGTTGAATGATACGCTGTCGACAAACAGGCGGCTTGTCCCCGTGGGACGTATTATCACAGCCTTGATGGTGCACGACTTGTCGAGAGTCACCGGGTTCGTATAAAGAGTCGACTTTTCGGTAGGGGTGGTGCCATTGAGAGTGTAGTAGATCGGAGCGTCGTCTATGGCGCGCAGATTGGCTTTTATCACATGGTTGTCGAAGTCTGATTCCAGACCGCCCTGGATGTCGAATATGTGCTTGGCATAGTTGTAACCGAGTGAACGGTATTGATCGATAAGGCGGGTGACACGATGGGTGAAGTCCTCGTAGTTTTTGTTTTCAGGCTGCATCCATTGTACTTCGCTCAACGCTGCCAGACGGGGCAGTTCCATGTATTGTACATGATCGAGCGAGGCTATGTACTCAGTCCACAGATTGGCCTGTGCGCCAAGTATGTGTTTGGCCTGTTCGGGGGTGAGCATGTCGGTTGGTTCGAGCTTGTAGACAGTGGATACCGGCAGATATCCGCCAATGCCCAGAGGCTCGCTTGCGAGATCCTGCGACTGCGCGTAGTCGAAATAGCAGAAATTGGTGGGAGTCATGATGGCGTCATGTCCCTGCTTGGCTGCTTCACGCGCCCCTTCCACTCCACGCCATGACATAACGGTGGATCCGGGAAACAATCCGCCTTCCACCATCTCGTCCCAGCCAATGATCTTGCGTCCGTGCTTGGCCAAGGAGGTGGCGGCACGTTCCATCACGTAGTTCTGGAGTTTTTGCTCGGCGGAGCTGTGGGAGTCGGATACGAGACCAAGTTCCTTGATACGGGCCTGGCACTTGTCGCATTCCGCCCAACGATCTTTAGGGCATTCGTCGCCGCCTATGTGAATGTATTCCGAAGGGAATACTTCTACTACTTCGTCGAGTACATCGTCGATGAATTTGAGGGTGGCGTCGTTGCCGGCGCACAATACGTCATCCGACACACCCCATCGCTGCCACACTTCATACGGGCCGCCGGTGCATCCGAATTCGGGATATGCTGCCAGCGCGGCAACCATGTGACCGGGAAGGTCGATTTCGGGTATTACGGTTATGTGGCGGTCAGCCGCATATTTCACTATCTCGCGTGCTTCGTCTTGAGTGTAGAATCCGCTGTGGGGGATTGAGTCGGATGTCTCGAAGTCATGGCCGATACATGTTCCCGAACGGTATGAGCCCACTTCTGTGAGGCGGGGATATTTTTTGATTTCAAGACGCCAACCCTGATCGTCGGTTATGTGCCAGTGGAACCTGTTGATATTGTGAAGGGCTATCATGTCGATAAACGACTTTATGTCGTCGAGGCTGAAATAGTGACGTGACGTGTCGAAGTGGGCACCACGATATTCGAATCGTGGAGCGTCGTTTATGGAGACAGCCGGAAGTGTCACGTTACCTGAGTTTTCAGGCGATATGGATTTGCGCAGAGTCTGTATGCCATAGAAGTTTCCTGCGGCAGAGGCTCCGTCGATAGTCACAAGTCGGTCGTTGACCTTGATGCTGTAGGCTTCTTTGTTTTCATTGCTCAGGTTGTCGGTAAGTACAATTGCTCTCGATTTTGGTGTGCCGGTCGAGACTTTGAGTTCCAGTCCGGTGAGCTGGCGCAGGTACGACGCAAGAAATTCGGCGTTGCGTTTCAGTGCTTCATTGCCTTTTGGATAGCATATGCGTGTTGATTTGTCGACTATAAACCCTTTGGCGTTGGGGGACGAGGTGATTTCCATTGGCAGTGGTACCACGCGGTAATCAGCCTCTGTAGTTAAGGTCTTGGCGCCGGTGCCGATTATCGAGCCGGCTGCAAGAGCGATAGCTATAAGTTTTTTCATGGAATAATTGAGTTGATTAATTATTCTACAAAGATATGTAATAAGTTTGGAATAAAAAACCGTAAATTTTTGGATTCCTTGACTGAAAATGTTAACTTAGCACCGTAAAGACAACGTGCGGATGAAAAAAAGAATGCTCCTCGCAAATCTTTTTAGGCATCTGCGATGTTGTAAAGGAGTAATTAATTAAAAATATAATGATATGAAACCGTTAAACATTGTATTGGCTGTGGCCGGTGGAGCACTTGTAGGTGCTGCTGTAGGACTGTTGTTTGCTCCTGATAAAGGTGAGAACACCCGTAAGGAAATCGCTAAATTTCTGAAACAAAAAGGTATCGTTCTTAAGAAGAGCAAACTTGAACAGCTTGCCGACGAACTTGAGGAGCAGCTTCAGGAAAACGCATGATCCGGCTTCATCGGTATAACAAGCTTAACAATTCAATAACACTATCAAAACTTAAACTGTAATTTCATTTGACTGTCATGAGTAAAAACACTCTCTTTTACGCATTTCTGGGCGGAGCCCTTGTAGGAGCCGGCGTTGCCGTATTGTTCGCACCTCAAAAGGGGTCTGACACACGCCGTAAGATCAAGGAGGCCCTTCAGAAAAAAGGTATTCTGTGTACTGAAAGCGAAATAGATGCTCTTGTGGCCCAATTGACAGCCGATATCGACGATTGATAAATCCGTGGAGGCTTTGGCTTGCGACTCTGGCAAAATGCAATGCATGGCGTCAGGCGCAAGAGTCAGGAAAATGACGAAACAGTATCAGGCACCGCCCGGCAGCGCACTCGTAAGGAGCAGGTTGCGGGTCGGTGCTTGATTTGAAAAATCTTGCGTAGCCTCAAATATCACGGCAGACAATTAATATCAATTCAACTATCCATTTATGAACGAGAAGGAGAATGCAGCCAAGTCAATGTGGCTTAGATTGAAAGATTTGCTGATATTGAAGTTCGAGTACACACGGCTCACATTCGCCGAAAAACTCACCATGCTTCTTGCAATGCTGGTGGTGTGTTTTGCCGGATTGTTATTGGGCATGATCACTATATTTTTCCTTTCAGTTGCTTTGGCAGAATGGATAGCGCTTTCTATCGGCATGTCTTGGAGTTGCCTGATAGTGGCCGGTGTATACGTATTGCTTATGATAGGGTTGTTTTCATTTCGTAAGACACTTGTCATTAATCCAATATCGCGATTCGTCACTAAAATGTTCATTTAAGTAATAGTTACATATTTGCATTATGAAAGAGATTCCAGATATCAATCCTACGGACTTCAAAGGTTACGACATTGACGAGTTGCGCTATCGCAGAGCTTTTGCTCTGGCCAGATATGAGATGGCCAAAATGCGTATGGTGGAAGAAGTGGATTCGGTGAAAGACGGAGTGAGCGGGTTTGGTCCCAAAGGAATTATTGGAAAGATATTGCGTAACTTGAGTTTTATTGATTATGCTCTGATTGGCTATAGGATATACTCGAAAATGAGGAAGTTCAGAAAAAGCAGAAAGTAGAATGGTAGTGACTCTTGTCACATGCAGAAAAGAAATAATCATCACATTATAACAATAAAAAGTAATTAGCCTATGAACGATTATGTGGAGGTGAGGGTTGACCTCGACCCCTGCAATGAAGATATTACCGATGTGCTGGCCGCATTGCTGGCCGATGTCGGTTTTGAAAGTTTCGTGCCGGATGGTACGGGACTTACCGCTTATATAAAGGCGGGGCTGTACGATGAATCTATGTCTGAAGTCTCAGATGCACTTCCCTTTGAGTGCCGTGCGGTGTGGAATGCCGTAACGATTGAGGGGCGTGACTGGAATCATGAGTGGGAGCGCAACTATTTTAAACCGATAGTGGTAGCCGACAAGTGTGTGATACATAGTTCGTTCCATACCGATGTGCCAGAGTGCCAATACGACATAACCATTGATCCGAAGATGGCATTCGGCACCGGACACCATGCTACGACTTCGCTAATACTCCGGCAGCTACTTGATATGGATATGACCGGATTATCGGTTATTGACATGGGTACCGGTACCGGTATACTGGCTATCCTGTCGGCAATGCTGGGTGCTGAAAGAGTGACCGGGGTGGAGATTGATGAGGCCGCTTATGTCAATGCCATAGATAATGTGCGCCTCAACGGACATCCTGAAATAGAACTCGTTCACGGATGTGCCGAATCTCTGAATAGTATCGGGTGGAAGGCAGATTTGCTGCTTGCCAATATCAATCGCAATGTCATAACATCGGACTTACCTGCATATGTTGAGGCGCTGAAGCCGGGCGCGACAGTGCTTTTCAGTGGTTTTTACATGTCAGATGTGCCTGTGGTGGAAGAGAGAGCTTTGTCATGCGGCCTTACCATGAAAGGCGTGACATCTCTCGACAACTGGGCATGTATGCGTCTTGTTCTCACATCTACTCAATCAGATTCCATCATATGAAAAAGACAATCATGACACTCATGCTTTCGCTCATGGCTGGCATGAGTTTGAATTTGCATGCAGAAGAATTGAACACGAAGGTTTCCGGATGGTCTCACTTTACCTGGGGCGCGGAGATCGGTGGAGCGATAGACCTTACGAGTCACGATCTGTCGACAGTGAATCTTGACGCATTTTTCGGCTATCGCAATTCATGGGTTCAAGTACTTGGTGTGGGTGCCGAAGTGAACATGATGTTGAGCAATAGTGTACGGGCATTTCCTGTATATGCCATATTCCGTACAGGATTCAGTTCTCGTCCTACATTGTTTTTCATGGATCTTCGTGGAGGTGTTTCGTTCAATAACATAAGCTATGGATCGGAGCAGACTTGTGCTTATGTATCGCCGGGTGTGGGCATCAATCTTGCTTCAGGACGTACATTCCGCTCGTATATCACACTGAGTTATGTCTATAATGGGATGAAACCGTTTTATCGCGGTAACGAGAATTATAATGTCGACGGTCTCAGCATGGCATGCTTGCGTCTTGGAGTCAGTTTTTAATAATAACGAAGTATTGAAGTAGTATGGATAATGTCAAAGTAAAGATCGTCAGTTCGTCGCATCACCGATTGCCGGCTTATGGCACGCCTTCGGCCGCAGGTATGGATGTGCGTGCCAGCATTGACAAGCCTATAGTTCTTGAACCGATGCAGCGGGTTCTGGTGCCCACCGGACTACGAATAGAGTTGCCCGCAGGCTATGAATGTCAGTTGCGTCCTCGTAGCGGACTGGCACTTAAGCACGGCATAACACTGGTCAATACTCCCGGAACCATTGATGCCGATTATCGTGGAGAGATAGGGGTGATACTTATCAACCTTTCATCAGAACCTTTTGTTATAAATGACGGAGAGCGTATATGCCAGATGGTGGTGACACGCTATAGTACCGTGGAGTGGCAGACTGTAGACGAACTCGGTCAGACCGAGCGGGGTGAAGGCGGATTTGGCCACACCGGGGTGAAGTGATCAGATAAACTGTTTATTAAGTGAGCAAAATAAATTTCAATACATTAGGTGTGGCGGTTGCTGTGATAGTCGTGGCTCTTGGCTTTATGGCCGGAAATGCCGGTCCTGTCAGGAAACATTCGACATCTGATGTCCGCAAAGCCGACTATCTGTTTCTTGAGGCTCAAAAATATAGAGCTTTGGACGATGAAGCTTCGTATTACGAACTTATCGAGGCCGCTTACAATCTGAATCCCGCTGACAAATATCTTGCAAAAGAATATGGTGTGCGTCTGGTAATGACGGCCGGAGCCGATTCGATGCAGTTTGAGCGTGGTGTTAAGATGATGCGCGACTACATAGATCTCAATCCATCGGACACTCGCACCGGTTCGGCTTATGCGTCGCTTATGTCAATGACCGGACATGATGATGAGTCTGTGAGAGTGTGGGAAATGCTTTACGAAAATGCTTCCGATATATCTGTGGTGGGAGCTGCGTATGCTTCTGTATTGTCATATACCGGCAAAAAAGAGAATATCAGCAAGGCCATCGATGTTATAGAGCAGATAGAAGATGCCGAGGGCGGCACGAATATCAATACCACGATGCGCAAGATGCAGTATTATATGATGCTTGCCGATACAGCGGCTGTGTTGCGCGAAGTAAAGTCGTTGCTGGCCACATCGCCGTCGTCGGTCGAGTACAATGCGCTTATGGGCAACGTGTATATGGAGCTCGGCATGCCTGATTCGGCTCTGGTGATGTTTGACCGTGCCGTGCAGCTCGATCCCACAAGTGGTCTGGCCTATTATTCGAGAGCCAACTATTATAAATCTACGGCTGACACCGTGGCTTATGACCGAGAGATGTATCAGGTGCTTCGTCTGCCGGATCTGGAGTATGAGACAAAGTTTGCACTGTTGCATGACTATGTGGCCAATTATGTGGCTGACACAACACAGCGCGGCCGCATAACCGACATGTTTCAGATGCTCATCGATCAGTACCCGCACGAATCAGGTGTGCGATTGCTGTTTGGCGATTATCTGACTGAAATATCCGACTATCCTGCGGCCGCCGAACAGATCAGTTATGCTCTTGATGCCTCGCCCGACGATGAGCGCCGATGGGCTATGCTGGGTGCGCTGTACTTTTCGTCGCATGAATACGACAAAGTACTCCGCACAGCCAAGGATGCGATATATTATTTTCCGGATGCGGTGAATTTTTATGAACTTGCATCGGCGGCATGCTCTCAGCTCAAGGATTACGATGGCGCGTTCAGTTATCTTGGACAGGCTGCCGAGAAAGCGGACTCCGCCGATGTCAGTCAGATGTCTTCGATCGTAGGGGCCATTGGTGATGTGTATTATGCCAAGGGGCAGCTCGACAGTGCGTTTGTATATTATGACAAAGCTTTGAAGATCGACCCCGACAATCTTCTGGCCATGAACAACTGCGCGTATCATCTGGCATGTGAAGGGCGCGATCTTGACCGTGCGCTTGAATTGATAGAGAAGGTGGTGGCGGCCAAGCCCGAAGATGCCACATCGCTTGATACATACGCATGGGTACTTTTTAAACGTAAGGATTATGCCAAGGCAAGAGAAGTAATAGATTCGGTTCTCGAACTCGACGATCAGGAGGAGGGTTCTTCGGCCGATGTGCTCGAACATGCCGGCGACATATATTTTATGGACGGAGCACCCGATGAGGCGCTTGATTTCTGGAAGCAGGCACTAAAGTTGTCGCCTGACAATGAATTGCTGCAACGTAAGGTGAAATTTAAGACATTTTTCTTCAAATGAAAAAGACGATGCGTCTTCTATATATGCTTGTCGTTGCCATGATGTCGGTATACATGGCATCGTGTCGCATTTCGCGCAACGGCACTTATGCTACTGCATCAGGTAATCCAGATGTGATGATCTCTGTGTCGGATGCCCGTGTGGCACTGCGTCAGACCGTGGCGTCTTACGGTGAGTGGGAGCGCGTGAAGATACCTTTGACAGTGCGCATAGCTTCGCCAAAGGAATTGTCGGTAGGCGCTTCAATAGAGATGCAGCGTGGTGAGTATATCTACATTTCGATGCGCTATCTGGGGTTTGAGGTGTGCAGTATGTGGGCAACTTCCGATTCGGTGACTATGGTCGACAGAATGCACAAGTGTTATGTTTCAGAACCTGTGTCTGGATTTCTCGGCGGATTTCCTGTCAATGTTTCAAATCTTCAGGATCTATTTCTTGGAAGGGTCTTTGTGCTCGGACAGAGTGAAGTAGTCAGTAAAAACATTACTGCCGGAGAGATAGATACGGGCATGTCAGGAAACTATATATTTATACCGGAATCAGTGTCCGACAAATTGGAGTATGGATTTTCGCTCAGTGATGTGAACGGTCTTATGTCGTTTATGGTGCAGGCCGGAGATCATGATCCGGTAAAATGTTTTTATGGAAATCCGGCTGTAACCGGCTTCGGACCTGTGGCATCAGACTTGAAAATAAATGCTGTGGCAGGCAAGACCGGAATAGATGCCACTCTTGAATACAATATATCGAAAATTAAATGGAATACGGAAGTCAAAAAGCGGGAGTTGGATATTCCGGGGGGATATAGGCGCATACCGGCTTCCGATGTAATGCGCATGATGTCCGGATTGTGATTCATGCAGGGTGGAAAAAGTAAGTTATGCTACAACGACAACGATATATTTTGATAAAGATAGTGCTGACACTTCTGTTTGTGCTGATGGCCGGTGAAGCGTCAGAGGCAACAGGCCGCCGTACGGTCGATGCCGCCAGGAAGGAAAAGAAAGCTTCACAGAAGAAGGTCAATGAGACCAAGCGTAAGATCAAGGCCAATGATGCTGAGACTCGCCGCAATCTCAGTCAGCTCAACATGCTCAGAGGTGAGATTTCAGCTACCAGTCAGGCTATGTCGAAGACTCAGGCATCTATAGACTCGCTTGACAATCACATACGTCTGGCTGCTGATTCAATGTTGTTGCTCAACAAGCGTATGCAGGATATTCAGGCTCGTTACATAAGGGCTCTGCGCAGTTTGCAAGGTTCGCATATGGTTGACAATGAGCTGGGCTTCCTGTTTTCGTCGGAGTCGTTTGCACGAATGTTTGCCCGATTGCGTTATGTGAGAGAATTTGCCGAGTGGCGCAAGCGTCAGACTCGCGAACTTAACAGAGCTGTTGCTGAAGTAGACAATCAGCGTCAGGTGCTTGCCTCGCTTCAGACCCGTCGTCAGGCATCGCTTGATTCTCTTGATGGTGACCGACGAAAGTTGAAAGCCAAGCAGGATGAGACCGACCGCATGGTGACGCGTCTGCGCAGCGACCGTGCGCAACTTGAAAAGGCTTTGGCGGCAGAGCAGAAACGTCTGAAATCCATAGATTCGGAAATATCGCGGATGATAAGTCAGGAGAGTCGGTCGAGAGCCGGGAGCAGTGGCAAGTCGTCAAAAAAGTCGTCATCGCCAGCCTCAGGCAAGTCGGGCGGTAAAAGTTCGGGTGGCAGTAAAGCCGGTAGTCAGGTCAGAAACGATGATCCGGATGCAGAACTTACTCGTAGGTTCAGTCAGAACAAAGGGGCTATGCCGTTTCCGGCCACAGGTTCATATACTGTGGTGTCGAAATATGGCCGGGTAGTGGAGCCCACTACCGGCCTGCAGACCAACAATACGGGTGTCGAAGTGGTGCTCGGAGCGGGTGCCAGTGCCCGATGTGTGTTTGACGGAGTGGTATCGCGTATATTCCAGACTCTTGAAGGTCCTTATGCCGTAATGGTGCGTCACGGTGCTTATATCACGGTGTATTACAATGTGGAGTCACTGGCTGTAAAGGTCAATGACAAGGTGTCGAAAGGTCAGATTCTCGGGCGTGTTGCGGCCGATACCCATTATGGCAATAAACCTATGTTGCACTTTGAAGTCAGAAAAGGAAGTACCACATACGATCCCATGCAGTGGGTGCGATAAAGAGTAGATAATAGCAGTATGGAATCTCCACGACAGGCTTTTACCCCACGTCATGCGCTGACACGAAAGATATTCGGTGCGATGGGCCTTTTTGGTTCGGTGGAGATGCTCACAATGCTTTGCTCGGTGATACGGACCAAACTTATGGCCGTGTGGGGGGGAGCTGTCGGCGTGGGATTGCTTGGCTTGTATGGTGTGGCACTTGAGATGCTGTCGACATTGGCTGAAATGGGTCTGAGAGTCAGCAGTGTGAGAGATATAGCCAGGACTTCCGGTGCCGAGGCAGATGCATTGAGCCGCATGGTAAGGCGTATTGGCTTGTTGCTCGGTTGTGTGGGAGCGTTGGCAACTGCGGTGTTTTCGCCGCTGCTCAGTCTGGTCGCTTTTGGTGACGCATCGCATTGCTGGGCATTCATCGCGATTGGCGCAGGTGTGTTTTTCTCTGTGGTAAGGGCTTCCGAACTGGCGATATTGCAGGGTCGAGGGCTGCTCCGGCGTATAGCTGTGGCCTCGCTTGTGGGTATGCCTGTGTCGCTGGTACTGGCTGTGCCGATGATATATTTCTGGCGCGCCGATGCGGCATTGCCGGTGCTTATGACTTATGTCGTGGTGCTTGCTGTAATGGTTTGGCTGCTTCGTGTCAGGGAGGCTTCGCCTGCAGACTCACAACCTCTGTCGCGGACTCTTTATGATGCACGCGGACTCTTACGCATGGGATTCATGCTCACTATATCGGCATTTGCTGTGTGGGCGTCGGGTTATATCATAATGTCATTTGTCAATCAGTCGGCCGGAGAAGATGCCATGGGTTATTATCAGGCCGGTTATACGATGGCAGTCAAATACGTAGGTGTGGTGTTCACGGCACTCACTATGGAGTATTATCCGAGGCTTTCTGCAGCTTCAGCAGGAGGAGTAATGCGGACTTCAGTGATGCTTCACCATCAGATACGGATCGTACTTTCAATAGTGGTGCCTGCTGCAATACTGATGATTGTGCTTGCTCCGATATTTGTCAAATTGCTGTATAGTTCTGAATTTATTTGCGTTGTGCCTTTGGTGGTTATGGCTGCGCCGGGAGTGGTGTTGCGCGGAGCATCGTGGTGTATGGGTTTTGTGTTTCTCGCTCATGGCGACAGCCGTTGGTATGTGGGTGTGGAGCTTACAAGCTGTATGCTGTGTGTCGTGCTGAGCATTCTGGGGTTCTCCATGTGGGGATTGACCGGTATAGGCATTGCATTTTCTGTGTGGTATCTGTTCTATACCCTGATGGTGACAGCGGCTATTCGCTATAAAAAGCATATTTCGATCCGGAAGCAGACCGTGTGGGGTATTGCATTGTCCTTTGTCGGTGTTTCTGCACTTGCTGTTGCGGTGACTTTTATCGGATCTTAGTTTTGTCTGTCCGTATCGGCGTCTGAAACAGAGTCGGCGTCTTTTTGTTGAGCAGACTGCTTTTCTTTTTCTTTGTGTCGCTTGTAGGCTGTTGCCATGCGTGTGTGATAGCCGCGTTTGGCATACGAAGGCCCGTTGTATCGTCGGGCAAAAGCAGCCCAGTTTTTGTCGCGCAGAGCTTTGTCCATTCCGGAATTGCGTATGAAATTTGCGAATAGTTCGAGTTGTTCGCGTTCCGAGTGGCACATACGTTCCTCAAACTCTTCTATACTTTTACATCCGCATAGCTTCCAGTTGAACCCTCCTATCTGGAACATGCCCCAGAACGTGCCTTGCATAGCTGTGGTCTCATCAATGCTTCGCGCAGATTTCAGCCGTGCATGCTGGGCGGCCTGCGTGGTTCCGTGGCGTCTGGTATTAGGACGGGAGAACACAGCCGGATGGCTCTGTGTGTAACGTGACAGGTTTATACCATTGCGGCGGGCATGACGTCGAAACATTGACAAGTCAAAATTGATGATAGGTTTGCCGGGAGCGAAAAATCCCTGATGTTGTTTTCCTGCCTCTATGTCCACCACGGCTTTTATTGCAGCGGTCTCTACTCCAAGCATCTGTGCCACTTCTTCATAGTCGGTCTCGGTGAGGCGCAGTATCTCTGCGGGAACGGATGTCTCTACCGTATCGGCTATCTGCTCAGGCACTTCGGCCGGTTCGTTTGCCATTCCGGACAGGCACATTGCAGTGCATGCCACAGAGCATAGGATATGTTTCAGATGGTTCATGGTGTTATGATGGATAAATAATCCGTCCGCAGTATCGGATTCTTCCGGGATCTGCGGACGGATCTTATATAAGGTAATTGATGAGATTACTTTTTCAGTTCAGAAACCTTGGCCAATGTGAGCTTGAGCTGTTCGTAGAAGCGTTCTACTGCAGGAATAAACATGCGTTCCGACGGAGAGTGTACGTCGCGAAGAGTCGGTCCGAACGATACCATGTCGAGGTGCGGATATTTTTCAAGGAAGAGTCCGCATTCCAGACCGGCATGTATGGCCATGATCTTAGGTGTGATGCCATAGAGTTCCTTGTAAGCATCGCGTGCTATGGCCATGATGGGGGATTTCATGTTTGGACGCCATCCGGGATATCCTTCGCCGTGTACCACTTCAGCTCCGGCCATGGTAAACAGAGCTTCAACCTGATTGGCTATGTCCCATTTGCGTGAGTCTACCGATGAACGCTGGCTTGTGGTGACCACAATCGTGTTATCTGCACCCATTTTCACCGATGCAAGGTTGGTCGAAGTCTCTACAAGACCTTCGATTTCTCGGCTCATGGACACAACTCCGTGGGGAGCACTGTAGAGCGAGCGGATAAGATTTATGGAAGTGGCTGAATCGACACTGAATTCAGGCATGTCCACACTTTCCATGGCTATTGCAAGGGTCGGTTCGAGATCATGATATTCAGCTTCGATGGTAGCGGCATAGTTATTGAGGGCAACGCGTACGGCTTCCTTGTGCGATGTGTGTACACCTATTATGGCATGTGCGGCGCGTGGTATGGCATTGCGCAGATTTCCGCCGTCAAATTCTGAAAGCACGATCTCGTATTTCTTTGACAGATCAAAAAGGAAGCGAGCTATGAGTTTGTTGGCGTTGGCTCGTCCGAGATGTATATCACCTCCGGAGTGTCCTCCCTGACCTTTTTCTACCGATACTTTGAAATAATGGAAATCTTTTGGAGCTATGGAGCGGTTGTAGCGGAATGTGCACACAGTGTCGACACCTCCGGCACATCCTACGAATATCTCGGCATCGTCTTCTGAGTCGAGGTTGATTAGGATATCGCCGTTGATCATACCTTCGCCCAGACCGAATGCGCCTGTCATGCCGGTCTCTTCATCCATGGTGAATAGTGCTTCGAGGGGGCCGTGAGTTACATCCGGGTCGGTAAGTATGGCCAGAGAGGCTGCCATGCCAATACCGTTGTCTGCCCCGAGAGTGGTGCCGTCGGCACGCACCCAGTCTCCGTCGACAATGGTAGTTATGGGGGTATTTACGAAGTCAAATGATTTGTCGTGCGATTCGCACACCATGTCCATGTGACCCTGAAGTATTACTGTGGGGGCGTTTTCATGTCCCGGAGTAGCCGGTTTTGTAATCACAACGTTGCCCACTTCGTCAGTCTTGGCCTGTAGATTGTGCTTTTGGGCGAAGTCAAGAAGATATGCTCTGATTTTTTCTTCTTTCTTCGACGGACGAGGTATTTTGGTTATCTCATCGAAAATCGAGAATACTTTCGTGGGTTGAAGTTCGGATACTTTCATGTCGTTTTTTTTAATTTAGATATATTGATTTTAGATTTTTATGTGCAAAAAGCAGTGCTAATGGAAAATTTTGTTAAAAACACCGCTTTGGGCACCACAAGTTACAAAATAAAATTGACTTTCTGGCAAAAAATCGTGATTCCTTTCCTATATTTGCATAATAAAACGAAAATCCAATATGAAACTGATCATTTTCACAGTTGGCTTACTTGCATTGGCAGTTATGCTTTTAGGAGTAAAGGTGCTGTTTGTGAAAGGCGGAAAGTTTCCGTCGGGACATGTGAAGGATATAAAAGCTCTCCGAGACAAAGGTATTGGATGTGCGTCAGACAACAGATAGCCTAAAAATTTAATCACATAATTATATTATATCATTATTTTCAAAATGAAGAAACTACCTTTTATCGCTTTGCATTTGGCCTTAGGTATGGCCGTTGTGGGAGCTTCATGCTCGACAAAAGACGCAGAGACATCGGCCGACAATAATAAGTCAGCCGAGACGGTCGTGGCTGACACTACCGATTCGATCGGTTTCGCACCCAGCACCAACATCCGTTACATTGACGAGGAAGAGTTGCTCAGCGAGTATAATCTTGCAAAGGATTTTAAAGAAGCATCCATACGCGCCATGTCTAAACTCGAGGCCGCACAGCAGACCCGTGCCAACGATCTGCAGCAGCTTCAGTCGCAGATCGAAAACAAGATGCGCAACAATAGTTACACTTCCGAAGCTCAGTATAATGCCGATGTGGCTTCGTTTCAGAAAAAGCAGCAGGATGCTCAGAGCTATCTGGCCAATCTGCAGCGCAACACTGAATTGGAAATGCAGCAGCAGCAGGCTCAGTTGATGGATTCGATCGAATCGTACATCAAGATCTACAATCAGTCAAAATGCTATGATGCAATTCTGCTCAAAAGCGCCGGACTGTACTTCAATCCAGCACTCGACATAACCAAGGATATCATCGAAGGCCTTAATGCCCGATATAACAAGAAATAAGGTTGTATAAGGCTTCTTTTCACATTTACGCTCCGGATGGCTCTGTCTAAAACTCGACCATCCGGAGTGCTTTGTTTGATACATAAACATATACAACTATGGCAAAACAGGAATACGTACAGCGCAATCGTGAATGGCTTGCGGCCAAATCCCGTGAACCCGGAGTACAGCCCCTTGACAAGGGCATATATTATAAATCACTTAAGAATGGCCGACCGGATGGCATCCGTCCGGGGCGTGGCAGTGTTGTCACGGTACACTATGTGGGCAAGACTATCAATGGCAAGACTTTCGACAGCAGTCGTGGCGGAGTGGCACCGGCATTTCGTCTGCGCGAATTGATTCCTGGCTGGATAATCGCTTTGCAGCAGATGCGCGTAGGCGACAAGTGGGAGGTGTATATACCGGCTGAACAGGCTTATGGTCGTATGAATCAGCCGGGGATCCCGGGAGGTTCCACTCTGGTGTTTGAAATTGAACTTATAGGCGTGGCCTGATATTCGGCCTGTGTAATAATAAAAACAAGTATGGATGCTTGTCCCTTTGGTAGGGCAGAATCCATACTTGTTGTATTTTGAGTTACTGATATCGTGAATGTCAGTCCTGTTGTTCTGTTCCGGCAAATTCCATGAGGTATGCTTTGATAAAAGCATCTATATCTCCGTCCATAACACCGCCAACATCCGAGGTCTGGTGTCCTGTGCGATGATCTTTCACTCGTCGGTCGTCGAATACATATGAGCGGATTTGCGATCCCCATTCGATTTTCATCTTTCCGGCTTCTATCTTGGCTTGCTCCTGCATTCGGTGCTGAAGCTCTTTTTCATAGAGTATGGAACGCAGATGACGCAGTGCGTTTTCTTTATTCTTGGGCTGGTCGCGTGTCTCGGTGTTTTCGATCAGAATCTCCTCCTTTTCGCCTGTGTACGGGTCGGTGAACTGGTAGCGGAGACGTACGCCTGATTCCACCTTATTCACATTTTGTCCGCCGGCACCGCCAGATCGGAATGTATCCCAAGACAATAGTCCCTGATCGATTTTCACCTCTATGGTATCGTCCACGAGCGGTGTCACAAATACCGAAGCAAACGATGTCATGCGTTTGCCCTGAGCATTGTATGGCGATACACGTACGAGTCGGTGAACACCGTTTTCGCTTTTCAGATATCCGTAAGCGAAGTCGCCTTCTACGTTGATGGTGCATGACTTAATGCCGGCTTCATCACCATCAAGTATGTTGGATATTGATGTCTTATAACCATGTTCCTCGCACCAGCGAAGATACATGCGCATAAGCATCGATGCCCAGTCTTGGGCTTCCGTGCCACCTGCTCCTGAGTTGATTTTCAGTACTACGCCAAGTTTGTCTTCTTCTCGGCGAAGCATGTTGCGCAATTCGAGCTTCTCGATTTTTTCGATGGCCGAAGCATACATGGCGTCAAGTTCCGATTCCTCCAGTTCGCCTTCTTTCACATAGTCAAAAGCCAACTCAAGTTCGTCTACGGCATCCTCGACTTCTTTGTAACCTTCAATCCAGGCTTGAAGATCCTTGATTTTTTTCATCTGGATCTGCGCTTCTTTCGGGTGTTCCCAGAAGTCGGGCACGTGAGTGCGCAATTCCTCTTCTTCTACTTGTATTTTCTTGTTGTCGATGTCAAAGATACCTCCTCAGCGCCAGCTTGCGCTCAAAAGTCTCTTTTAATTGTTCGGGTGTAATCATTTATCGGTTTATTTTAATATGGTTAGGGTTGTCTGTCAGGCATACATTGCCTCTATTTCGCGTGCATAACGGCGATTGATTACCGGGCGGCGGATTTTCAGTGTGTTGGTGAGTTCGCCGGCCTCCATGGTAAATTCCTGAGGCAGCAGTGTGAATTTTTTGATGCGTTCGAATCCGGCGAAGTTTTCCTGAAGTATGTCAATGCGTTCCTGTATCATCTTGCGCACGTCGGTGTTTTTGATCAGATCCTCCATCGTGCGGTACTGGATATGTTTTTTGCGGGCATATTCTTTCAGGGCTTCAAATGCCGGAATGATTATAGCTGTCACATACTTGCGTTTGTCGCCGATAACGGCCACCTGTTCGATGAACTTGTCTTCGCCAAGTCGGCTTTCAAGAGCCTGAGGTGCTATGTATTTACCGTTGGAAGTCTTGAACAGGTCTTTTATACGTTCTGTAAGTACCAGTGCTCCTGACTCGTCGATATATCCGGCGTCGCCCGTGCGTAACCATCCGTCGGCGGTAAATGCCTCTGCGGTGGCTTCGGGTTTGTTGTAATAGCCTCGCATTACTGTGGCTCCTTTGACCAGAATTTCGTTTTCTTCGCCGATTTTGACTTCCACTCCGGGCATGCGTGTACCTACAGTGCCTATCTCATATCCTGTCTGAGGGAAGCAGGTGACGGTAGCCGTGGTTTCCGACAGTCCGTAGCCGATCACGATGTTGATACCGCAACTCTGGAGAAATTCCACGATGTTGGCCGACAGAGGCGCACCGGCTGTGGGGAAAATATTGCCGTTTTCCACGCCGATGGCTTTGCGGAGAAGGCTGAATACTTTCTTGTCAAAGAATTGATACTGCTTTTCTATCCACCATGGGGCTTTGAGTCCAAGACGCACATAGTCGATATTGCGTCTGCGTCCGATGTTGAGTGCTCTTGCAGTCATCCATTTTTTTATTCCGCGCATGTCTCCGAGTTTTTCCTGCACGGCGGTGTAGACTTTTTCCCAGAAGCGGGGTACGGAACACATGCAGGTGGGGCGCACCTCGCGGATGGCCTGCTGTATCTGATGAGGATCGTTGTTGACATATACTTTCATGCCCATATACAGGCAGAAATATGTCCATGCCTTTTCAAAAATGTGGCTCATCGGGAGGAAACAGAGCGATGTGTCGTTGTCGCTCAGCATGGTCAGACGCTCGCGGTGGATGGTAAGCGCCGCGTTGAAGCATGAATGCGGTGGTGCCGGATGTATATATTATGGTGGCAATGTCGTCGGCTGTGGCTCGTGATGAGCGTGCCGCTACTTCGTCGTGGCATGCTTTCGACGCTTTTTCGCCCAACTGGATAAACTGTTTGAACGTAAGGGTAGTGGTGTCGTCGGCATCGCGCTTCACGTTGTCGAAGGTGATGACCTGACGCAGTTTCGGACACTGCCCCATGGCCTGCCGAGCTATCTGGTACTGAGCGTTGTCGCCCACAAACAGAAGTTCGGCTCCGCAGTCATTGACAATGTATGCCACTTGATCAACAGTACTTGTGGAATATATCGACACAGGTACTGCTCTGTTGGCATAGGCCGCGAAGTCGGAAATCAGTATTTCCGGACGGTTGGCTGAGAATATGGTTATATTGTCATTCTCTTTTACTCCGATTATCTCCATGGCACACGCCACGGTGTCGGTGTTGTCGAGCAATTCGAGCCAGGATGTAGGCTGCCATTTATTGCCCTCTTTATAATAATAAGCCTCGCGTTGGCCGTAAATAGCCGCCTGTCGGCTTATAAGTTCAGTCAAAACGTTAGCCATATTGCTTTGTTGTTTGGTTATTGGCTTGTGCAAAGGTAGCCACAATCGTTATAAATTCTAACGCTTGCTTGTGTAAAAACGACTGTTGCTTAACATCCGTTATGGAGTCGTGGTGGTGTTTTAACAGTGGTTAACTCTTTGGGGCCTTTTTGCCAAAGAAAAACAAGGCCAACGACGCGCCGCCATGGCCGAATAGGCGCACAGATGTGTAGATGGCCGACAGCGCAAGACGCTCTTTGAGCGTGTGTCCTTTCTTAGCTTGTTGCAGCATGGCTGAAGCATTTTCTCGGTCGCCTTCCTTACGATAATTTCCGGCTGCAATGGCGCGTTTCGCACTTACGGTCGATAGATATTCGCTGCGGGCAGTATCGGTGAGAATCGAATCGATTCTGTCGAGAGCCATACGATGGCCGTCGGCTCTTGACGAGTATGATGTGCCGGTTATGGAGTCGTCGCAGGGATGTATCACCACAGTCGGCTCGCCGTGAAGTTTGCGGATTTTTATTCCGTCGGTGCACAGCATACGGCATCCGAGTTCAAGATCGTTCCAGTTGGGCAGTGATGTGTCCCATCCGCCAGTTTTGCGCACAAGCTCGGTGCGGGCTACCCATCGTTGGGTGGCAAGGGTGCCGTGCATCAGATGCAGTTGCATTTCATCGTGCCAGTGCTGCGATTTCACATTCATCCAACCGTCGGGATCCATAATGGCTACATCCCACCTTAGTATGTCGGTATCCGGACGGGCGGTGAGAGTATCGGTTATGCGTTTCAGGTGGTCGGGGCGCATTTCGTCGTCGGAATCAAAAAACATCACATATTCGGTCTTCACATTTTCCAAACCTTTGTTTCTGGCCGCCGATGCGCCGGGCTTGGATTCATGCACTATGTCCACTCTGAAAGTGTCCGACTCGTGATCTGATTTCCATTTGCAGAGTATCTCCGTGGTATTGTCGGTCGATCCGTTGTCGACCAATATAAAATGCAGCGGGCGGAGGGTCTGCATGGCAAATGAATGGAGTGTACGCGGCACTATCCGGTCGCGGTCGCGTACGGGCATTATTATTGTGATGAGAGGTTTCTGATATTCCATATCCGATTAACGTCTTTGCGATGTGCTTTATTGCCCGTGGCATAGGGGTAAAATAAATGCGTGCATTATACGTTACACTGATATATGTCTGCATATTCCACAATAGTGCTTGTCACAGATTCTTTTCCGTTTGGCGGGGTTACCGAACGATCGTTTGTGTGTCCTGAACTCAAGGCTTTGAGTCAGGTCGCACGAGTTGTAATAATGCCTCTTGTAAGGCGAGGTGCGCAGCCTGACGATGTGGTGCTTCCTCAGGGAGTCGAGGTCGACTCCTTGTTGTGCGACCATGTTTCGATGGTACATAAGTTGTGTCGGCTGCGCTTTCTGTGGCAACCATCGGTGTATTCGTCGGCCGCAGGCGACGGTTATTTCACCGGACTCAAGCAGACGCTTGCGGCTCATGAACTGGCCTATCGTCTGGAGCGGTGGATGGAGTCGAAAAGTATGAGGTGGGATGACACTCTGTTCTATTCCTTCTGGTTCGGAATAGGAGCATATGCAATGTCTCTGCTTGCCTCCCGACATGGAGCCCGCTATGTGTCGCGTGCTCACCGCTACGATATTTATACCCGTACGGCAATGGGACTGCGTGAATCGGCTGTACGGCATTCCGCCGGAGTATTCGCCGTTAGTGAGGCCGGAGCTGAGGCTTTGCGACGAGACTTCCCGGGTTGCATTGAGAAGATACGTGTCAGCATGCTTGGTAGTGAAAAGACGCATCCCGAAAGCCGATCCTCGCGGCATGAAGCGTTATCGCGCAGGCTTACATTTTTGTCGGTGTCGCGTGTGGCTCCCGAAAAGCGCGTGCACATCAATTTTGATATGATGCGTGCTCTTGCAGTGGCGCGTCCCAACACAGCCGTGCGGTGGATACATGTAGGCGATGGTTCGGATATGAGCTCGTTGAAATCGCTTGTCGGCGATAAGATTCCGGTAAATCTTGAAGTGAACTTTATAGGCGAGCTTCCCAACTCCGCGGTTCAGGATATTTATCTTAGAGAGCCAATAGACTGGTTTCTGCTCATGAGCGACAGTGAGGGGCTTCCTATATCTATCTGCGAGGCCATGTCGTATGGAGTGCCTGTGGCAGCTACTGATGTGGGGGGCGTGTCTGAAATTGTGACCGATGATTGTGGTATGCTTTTGCCGGACGATGTTACTCCTGAGGAATTTGTGCGCGGCATAGTGCCATATATCGATAGTGATCTTCGAGTATGTCGCATGTGTGATGAGGCATACAGGAAATGGCACGACCATTTCCGTGCAGATATGTTGCGTGAGGAGTTTGTCAATAATATCATGAAGCTATGAGTGTGTCGCAGGTTCAGCCGGAGGTATCGGTAGTGGTGCTGTCGTATAATCAGCGGTATACCGTGGCGCGGGCCATGGACAGCATCTTGGAGCAGCAATGTGCATTTGCGTTTGAAGTGGTTGTTTCCGATGATGGTTCGTCGGACGGCACACGTGAACTTTTGGAGAAATATGCTCGGGATTATCCGGATGTGGTGCGTCTGTTGCCGGCCGAACCGAACAGGGGTATTGTAGAAAATTATTTTCATGCTCTGTCGCATTGCCGGGGGAAATATGTAGCCGATTGCGCCGGTGATGATTATTGGCTCACCCGACATCGGCTGCAGGATATGTGGCGGCGTTTGGACGGTGACGATTCTCTTTCGCTGGTATTTACCGGTTGGACTGTCATAAATAGGGCGTCGGGGTGCAGTAGGGATGTCAACACCGAGGCCGACGGACGTCTGCGTGCGCCTGTGGTGCCCGGACGCACTCTGCTCACGGCATTGCTGGGTTATCACAATCCGCTGCCGGTACATCTGTCGGCGGCTCTTTACAGGGTGTCGGTTTTGCGCAAGGCGCTTGACAATTATCCTGAAATGGTGAAAAACGCAGGTTTTGCCTGTGAGGATCTGCCGGTGCTGGCTGCATTGCTGGCTTCAGGCGATGCTGCGTATATCGAAGGCTCGTCGCTGGCTTATACGGTAGGGCATGTTTCGGCTACGTCTGAGGAAGACATGCGTAGAGTGGCATCGTTTCATCTCGCCACTCTGATAGCGTCGATCCGTCTGGCACGTCACTATGGAGTGCCCATAGCGTTGCTGCGTCATGGTATGGCGCGCAAGGCCGCATTTGTTATGGCACAGGCGTTTAATCTTCACGACAGGACGCTGCGGCGGGATATCGACTCTCGCCTGTCTGAATACGGAGTGCCCGTCTCATGGCATTACAGACTCCTGTATGCAATCACTGCCATAAATCCTGTGTGGACTATGGCAGTGACGCTTAATCGTATGTTGCACCGCTGAGCGGTGTGGTATTTATCGGTTGATGTATCCGGTGACTTTTCCGGAAAGACTATTGATGTCTGAGATTCGTTCAGACAATGCTCCATTGCTGATGATGAACATGGCGGGCAGACTGCCTACATTGTAGTTCATAAGATCTTTTCCTGACAGGTTTGTGGAGTAATATACCGTTGTCCAGGGCTGGTTGCGTGCGGCCATACGCCACTGGTATTCGTCGGGGCTTATGCCTATCTGATATATCTCGAGGCCGTTGTTGTGGTATTGGTCGTAGGTTTTGCGCAATGCGATGTTGAGCGGCTGTGAGTAGTCGGCTGAATAGTCGGTGAAGTTGAGGATAACCACCTTGTTGGCTGCTGCTACATCCGATAGTTTTACTTTTTTGCCGGAAGCATCGGGTAACTCAATGTCAATAAGGTCAATTTCGGTTGCGACAAGAGTGTCGGCCGAAAGTGCTGTAGTGCCTGAAAGTTTTCGGGCTTCGATGTACAGGCGTTTCAGAAATTCCGCACGTGGATCATTGGGGCGGAATTCGGAATAAGCATTGGCTACGGCGCCTATAATCTTCATGTCCGACTTAATGAGCGGATTAAACACGGGCTTGCCGTTGATGCGCTTGGTGACAAGATAGTATGACGCTATGCCGGGCATGTCGCCGAGTATCATGCCGCTGAGTTCGCGTTTGAGGTTGACGGCGGAGTCGAGAGCAGCTACACCGTGGGAAGCTACATAGTCGTTGATGAGTTTGTCTGATTTTAGCATTGTGGCGGCTGCATCAGAGCCTTCCACGCTGTAATCTGTAGAGAAAGCGCCCGCTTTTGACTTCACGGTGATAGTCTCGGTACTGTCGATGGGGAAATATACGCTCTTGCCGTCGAGTGTAATGCGGTAGACGTCGGGAAAAGCAGCTCGCGGCGATGTGATGGAGAATTTTCCTTCGTGGTCTGTACGCACGGTGTCAAGCACATACCAGTTGTTGCCATTGTTGTTGAATGCTTCAAGATACAGCTTGGCTTCGTCGGCACCTTCGACTGAGCCTTCTACTGTCCATCCGGCATCATTTTTTCCACACCCGGACATCATGGCCATTCCGGCCATAGCGGCTGCGATGTGATATAAACGTATTTTCATTGTGTCGGTAATTGATGATTATTGTTAAGTATTCACGCCACAAAAGTAATCATTATTTCCCAACATCCCGCATCTGCAATGTATTTATATTTTGTCGGATGTCATCGTGCGTAAAGCTTGGTTTGTAGGGTTGGAGAATCGGAATAAAATTGGTAAATTTGCAGATTAGAAGAAATTTGTGCGCAAATGATCGAAAACGAGGACATAAATCAGATCCCGACTGAATCCGGCTTCGAGCCGGTGTATAGCGAGGACAATATAGTGACACTTGAGTGGAACGAGCATATACGCCGCCGCCCCGGCATGTATATCGGTAAGCTCGGCGACGGCTCCACGGCCGACGACGGCATATACGTGCTGCTCAAGGAGGTGCTTGATAACTCTATCGACGAGTTTATGATGGGATTCGGCAAGCAGATCCAGGTAGATGTGACCGATACCACGGTGACTGTAAGGGACTTCGGCCGAGGTATTCCGCTGGGTAAAGTGGTGGAGGCTTCGTCGAAGATGAACACCGGCGGTAAGTATGACAGCCGTGCCTTTAAAAAGTCGGTAGGCCTTAACGGTGTCGGTATCAAGGCCGTCAATGCCATGTCGTCGGACTTCATCATTCAGAGTGTCCGCGATGGCAAGATGAAGCGTGCTCAGTTCTGCAAAGGCAATCTTGTGCTGGAGACGCCGGTGTGCGATACCGACGAGCCCAATGGCACAATGGTGCAGTTTACCCCCGACAACACTCTGTTTCTGGACTATCACTACCATGATGAGTTCATACTGCCGTTGCTGAAAAACTACACTTATCTCAATGCCGGGCTGACCATAGTGTTTAACGGCCGCAGGTTTGTTTCCCGTCAGGGGCTGTTGGATCTGCTGCGAGAATACATGACCAACGATCCGCTCTATCCCATAATCCATCTTAAAGGCGATGACATAGAAGTGGCTCTGACGCATGCCAACCAGTATGGCGAGGAATACTATTCGTTTGTCAACGGTCAGCACACCACACAGGGCGGTACTCACCTCACAGCTTTCAAAGAGGCGGTTTCGCGCACGGTAAAGGATTACTTCGGCAAGTCATCGTTTGAATATTCCGACATACGCAACGGCATCGTGGCCGCCATATCGGTGAAAATCGAAGAGCCGCTTTTCGAATCACAGACCAAGACCAAACTCGGTTCGCGCGACATGAGTCCCGACGGGCCTACGGTGGCCAAGTTTGTCGGCGACTTCATAAAGCGCGAACTCGACAATTATCTGCATCGCAATCTTGATGTGGCCGATGTGATACTTAAAAAAGTGCAGGCCAATGAACGTGAACGTAAAGCCATGGCTGGTATCAGCAAGAAGACCCGCGAACAGGCCAAGAAGATAAGTCTGCACAATAAGAAACTTCTTGACTGCCGTGTGCACTTCAATGACGTCAGAGGCGACGACATGAAGAAGGAGCGGTCGTCGATATTCATCACCGAGGGCGACTCGGCAGCCGGCTCCATTACCAAAATACGCGATGTGGAGACACAGGCAGTGTTCTCGCTACGAGGCAAGCCGGAAAACTCCTATGGCAAGACCAAGAAGATGGTGTATGAAAACGAAGAGTTCAATCAGTTGCAGGCAGCACTCAATATCGAGGAGAGCATCGACAATCTGCGTTACAACAAGGTGATAATAGCCACAGATGCCGATGTCGACGGCATGCACATACGCTTGCTGCTGCTTACATTTTTCCTTCAGTTTTTCCCCGACCTCATAAAGAGCGGACATGTCTACATATTGCAGACACCACTGTTTCGAGTGCGAAACAAAAAGACCTCCAAGCGTTCGTCGCGTTCTGCCAAGGCGGGGATGCAGGAGGAAACGTATTACTGCTATACCGACGAAGAGCGTATAGCAGCCATCAATAAACTTGGTGCCAACGCTGAGATTACCCGATTCAAGGGACTCGGTGAGATATCGCCGGAAGAATTCCGAGGATTCATCGGTGAGGATATGCGTGCCGACCGTGTGTCGATGCACAAGGAAGACGGTGTGCCTGAGCTGCTGAGGTTTTATATGGGTAAAAATTCGATTGAGCGGCAGAACTTTATTATAGACAATCTTGTAATAGAAGATGATTCCCAGATATCCTGACATGGAAAAACGCGTGGCACTTTACCCCGGCTCGTTCAATCCGTTTACAATCGGCCACCTGTCGATTCTTGAGCGCGGTCTTCGGTTGTTTGACAAAGTGGTGGTGGTGATCGGATGCAACGGTGCCAAGGACTCTTCACGAACGTCGGCCGATGAACTTCGTAGTAAATTGGCACATCTGACAGGTGTAGAGGTAATGGAGTGGGACGGACTCACTGTCGATGCGGCTACGAAGGTAGGTGCCGGATGGCTGCTCAGAGGCGTCAGATCTGTGGCCGACTACGAGTATGAGCGTAATCTGGCCGATATCAACCGAGAACTGACGGGAATCGATACAGTGCTTCTCACTGCAGAACCGAGACTCGCAATGGTAAGTTCGAGTATGGTGCGTGAGTTGCGGCATTTCGGTCACGATGTGTCCGATTATATTGTTTAATCAGTCAAGTATATACATAATTATAATAATGAGAAAGACCCTGACAACAATGGCTGTGATATTGTGTGGCGTTTGCACCGTCATGGCACAGCAGTTGACTCCGGACACCAAGCTCCGGTATGCCAATAATATAATAGGACGATATTATGTCGACTCTATCGATCAGAACCATGTAGTGGAAGAGGCTATTGTGGCTATGCTCAAGACACTTGATCCGCATTCGCAGTATTCAAATCCCGAAGAGACGCGTGAACTTACCGAGCCACTTGAAGGCAATTTCTCTGGCATCGGCATTCAGTTCAATATGGCTACAGATACTCTTTATGTCATACAGACTGTGTCCGGCGGACCGTCGGAAAAGGTGGGCATTCTTGCCGGCGACCGCATAGTGGAAGCAAATGATACTCTGATTGCCGGAGTGAAAATGAAAAATTCGCAGGTGATGAAGCTGCTCCGTGGCCCAAAGGGTACCAAGGTGAAGTTGAAAGTGCTCCGCAAAGGCGTGAGCGAGCCTCTCGACTTTGTGGTTGTGCGCGACGATATACCTATTTATAGTGTAGATGCTGTGTATATGGCTGCTCCGGAAGTGGGATATATCAAGGTCAACCGCTTTGCCGAGGGTACAGGCGAAGAAGTATATGAGGCACTTAAAAAACTGAAGAAAAAAGGTATGAAGCATCTCATACTTGATCTTGACGACAATGGAGGCGGGCCGCTGTGGAGATAGCCGAGATGCTTCTTGATAAAGACGACCTTATAGTATATACCAAGGGCGACAGAGTGCCCGACGGACGCTTTAATTCACGTATCAGCGGTGTGATGCCCGACGGACGCGTGGTAGTGATGGTCAACCAGTATTCAGCATCGGCGAGCGAGATTCTTTCAGGAGCAGTGCAGGATCATGACCGTGGAGTTATCGTTGGTCGTCGCACCTTTGGCAAAGGTCTGGTGCAGCGGCCGTTCCCGTTCCCGGATGGGTCTATGATACGTCTCACCGTAGCCCGCTATTATACCCCGTCGGGACGTTGCATACAGAAGCCGTATTCCGATGGCGACGACAGTAACTATGCTGAGGATATTCTACATCGTTACCGTTCGGGAGAGTTGTCAAATGCCGATTCGGTTCATATCAATAAGGCCGAGAAATTCACTACCGACAACGGACGTGTGGTGTATGGCGGCGGAGGCATAATGCCAGACCGTTTTGTGCCCATCGACACCACATATTATTCCGATTATTACCGCGATCTTGTGGCCAAGGGAGCTGTCAATCGTTTCTGTATGGAATATGTCGACAAGCACCGTTCGCAGCTCAAGAAGAATTATCGCAACGAAGAAGCTTTTGTGGCCGGATTCGAGGTTACTGACGAGATGATGGATCGTCTGAAGGATATTGGCGAGAAAGAAGGCGTTGAGTTCAATGCTGCGGAATATGAACGTAGTGAGCCTCAGATGCGTCTGTCGATAAAAGGTCTTATAGGACGCGATCTGTTCGAACAGTCCACTTATCATCGGGTTGTCAATGCTATTGATCCGTCGTACAATGAAGCATTGCGGCTCATACAGGATGAGGCTGAGTACAAGTCGCTGCTGACGCCTGCGTCCGCAGCCCAGTGATATCGAAGTGATGTATGAGTGAACAAGAAGAAAAAATCTACTGCATAATAGTGGCGGCCGGTT
>CAJTQH010000009.1:0-6401 GCA_910578305.1 uncultured Muribaculaceae bacterium | reverse complement strand
CTGCGATCTTGGCGGGCGTCCCGTGCTCATGACTACTATCGAGAGGATGCGTCAGGCTCTAAATGAACCGGCTGAGATATTTTTGGTGTTGAGCGACGGATTTGTGGATTATTGGTCTGAATTGTGTACCCGCTATGGTTTCGATTCGCCGCGCATCGTGATCGGAGGAGATACCCGCTGGCAATCTGTCCGCAATGCGCTCGACCTCATACCGCCGGGCAAGTCACCGGTGTTTGTTCATGACGGTGCCCGTCCGCTTGTCGATGCCGGTGTGGTGAGCCGTCTGCTCGAGGCCTTGTCAGGCGGAGTGCATGGGGCACTTCCTGTGATGCCTGTTGCAGATTCGCTAAGGCAGCGGCTTGCCGATGGTTCTTCTATTGCGGTGGACCGTAGTGCCTATTGTGCGGTACAGACTCCGCAGCTTTTTACCGCGGACATTCTCAAGCAGGCTTACGAAATGCCTTATTCACCTCTCATGACCGATGATGCTTCTGTTGTAGAGATGTGCGGATATGGTGATATAGCGTTGGTCGATGGTAGCGAGTATACTCTCAAGATAACTCGTAAGATCGATCTCGACACCGTGGCATGTATGCTCGGGTGCGATCATAAATCATAGAGAGGCGTTGTGTGATGGACAGACTGCGGGCCATGGATGTGAAATTTCTCAAGGGCGTGGGGCCGAAGCGAGCCGAGCTTCTGGCTTCTGAACTTGACATACACACCTGTTATGACCTGCTTTGCTATTATCCGTCGCATTATGTCGATCGTAGCCGTTATTATACCATATCGTCGTTTACTCATGAAATGCCGTCGGTGCAGGTCCAGGGACGGTTTGTCAGATTCAGCATGCATGGCGAAGGTGCCAAGACGAGGCTGGTAGGATTGTTTTCCGACGGCACGGGAACAATGGAAGTGGTGTGGTTCAAACGCCTTAAATGGATAAAAGACGCTTATCGTACCGACCTCGACTATGTGCTTTTTGGCAAACCGATGGAGTTTTCAGGCCGATGGAGTATGGTGCATCCGGAAATCGAAGATCCGTACACGGCGGAAAGCAGTGTAGGGCTCAGAGGAGTGTATTCGCTTACTGAAAAACTTCGCAACCGCGGCATCACATCTCGTACGCTGCATCAGCTTATTCAGGGTCTGCTGCGTGCATACGCCACTGAGATCCACGATCCGCTACCGCCGGACTTGGTGCGTGGCATGCACATGATGACGAAATACGATGCGTTGCTCACGGTGCATAATCCGCCCGACAATGATCGACTTGTGCGTGCGCGCAACCGGTTGAAATTCGAGGAGCTTCTGATGTTGCAGCTCAACATCCTCAACTATGCACGTCGTAGATCATTGAGCATTCTCGGACATCGTTTTACACAGGTGGGGCATTATTTCAATACGTTCTATCGTGACTGTATGCCATTTGAGCTTACCGGAGCGCAGAAACGTGTTATAAAGGAGGTGCGTGCTGACATGAACACAGGCCGTCAGATGAATCGTCTGTTGCAAGGCGATGTCGGCAGCGGCAAGACTCTTGTAGCTCTAATGTGTATGCTCATAGCACTCGACAACGGTACTCAGGCATGCCTCATGGCACCTACCGAGATCCTGGCCACTCAGCATTACGAGACAATCGCAGCCATGGTGGCGCCAATCGGCATAAATGTGAAGTTGCTCACCGGATCCACACCGAAGAAGCAGCGCGATGTGATTCACTCTCAGTTGCTCGACGGGTCATTGCACATTCTTATCGGAACGCATGCGGTGATTGAGGATGTGGTGCGCTTTCGTAATCTCGGATTCGTGGTGATTGATGAGCAGCACCGCTTCGGTGTGGCTCAGCGAGGCAGAATGTGGAAGAAAAACACTTTGCCGCCTCATATACTGGTAATGACCGCTACACCGATTCCGCGGACGCTGGCTATGACGGTATATGGCGATCTGGATGTGTCGGTGATCGATGAATTGCCTCCGGGGCGCAAGCCGGTGGTGACATTGTTGCGATATGAAAATCACCGTATGGATGTGTATCAGGCCATGGCAAGGCAGCTGCGTGAGGGGCGTCAGGTCTATGTGGTGTTTCCTCTGATACGGGAAAATGAGAACGTGGACATGAAGAGCCTTGAGGAGGGCTATGAGCAGATTTGTGAAGTGTTCCGTGACTGGCGTGTGGCATATGTTCATGGACAGATGAAGCCCGCGGAAAAAGATGCGCAGATGAATCTGTTTGCTTCGCATGAAGCCGATATTCTGGTGGCGACAACTGTGATCGAGGTTGGAGTCAATGTCCCCAATGCAACTACCATGATAATAGAAAATGCCGAGAGGTTTGGCCTTTCACAGTTGCATCAGCTGCGTGGGCGTGTAGGGCGAGGTGAGGGACAGAGCTACTGTGTGCTCATGACAAAAAGTAAGATTTCCACGGAGACACGCTCACGACTCGAAATCATGACATCCACTACCGATGGGTTTGTTGTGGCTGAAGCCGATCTGAAGATGCGCGGTCCGGGCGATCTGGAGGGAACCATGCAGAGCGGCATGCCCATTGAGCTTCGTATAGCCAGTCTGACATCCGATGGCCGTATTATAAAGCTTGCGCGAGATGTGGCGCAAAGCATACTTGATGCCGATCCAGACCTTTCGATGCCGCAGCATGTGTTGCTCCGCAAGGAGATGGAAGCACTTTTTGCGAAGGCGGCAGATTGGGGCATGATAAGTTGAAATGTTAATTCGTGAAGGGTTTAAAATACATAAATTTACATATTTTAAGGCTGGTCTTTTTGCGTGAACAACTGTGTACAACTTTTCACCATTTTTTACATTAGCACTTAATAAGTTGTGTTATAGTGGCTTATTATTGGCAGGGTGAGCTATATTGTGCTATTTAAGTTTTTTTGATTTGTTAATATTTTGTCTCGCTCAACAATTTTGCTAACTTTGAGCATCCGATTGGAATAAGTAATAAAATCTAATAAATACATCATGGAAAAAACATTGGTTATTTTTAAGCCTTCAGCAATAGAACGTGCATTGGTCGGTCAGATCATAACCCGCTTTCAACAGAAGGGTCTTGTTATTGCAGGCCTGAAAATGATGCAGCTTGATGAAGCATTGTTGCGTGAGCACTATGCACATCTTGTAGACCGTGATTTTTTCCCATTATTGCTTAATTCCATGATGGCTACTCCGGTCATTGTGATGTGCCTCAAAGGCAAGGATGCCATTAAGGTGGTGCGTCTAATGACAGGTGCAACTAATGGACGTGATGCGTTGCCTGGTACGATTCGTGGTGACTTTAGTATGAGCGGACAGGAAAATATTGTTCACGCTTCATCTTCTCCTGAAGATGCTGTGGCGGAATTAAGCCGCTTCTTCAAGCCCGAAGAGATCTTTGATTGGGATTGTAACGATAAGCGATACATAAACTCTCCTGACGAATTGTAACAAACAGACGTTCATCACTTACGACATTAGCTATTTTAACCTTACCATACTAAACACAAAAAAAGTTATCACTCTCCTTAAAACACAATGCAACTTTTAAAGCACATCACAATTGCAGCATCAGCCATCGTGGCTATGATGACGGCTACTCCGGTTGCTGCGCAATTTCATCTTCCGGTATCACATACTGACCGACACGAAGAACTGATAGCCAACCAGCGTCCGGCAGGTGTAAGTCTGGAGTCTCTTAAGATAAAAAAATTCGGTGCCGACCACAGCAATATAGCTGATATGGTGGACGAAGATCTGTTTAACTATAATTGGTCAAGCCAGTCCATTACCGCCGCTTATACCGGACTCACTGTACCTCAGACACGCAACATTGATGTCAGCGGTTATGTAGCTCCCGTGCGTGGCAGACTTACTTCCGGTTTCGGCTACAGACCGCGATTCGGACGTATGCACAAGGGTGTGGATCTCAACCTTAGTATCGGAGACACTGTAGTGGCCGCTTTTGATGGGAAAGTGCGTATCACTAAATATGAACGTCGGGGCTATGGATACTATGTGGTGCTGCGTCATGACAATGGTCTTGAAACCGTCTATGGGCACCTGTCTCGCTTCCTTGTCAAGCCTGATCAGTATGTTCGGGCCGGAGAACCTATAGCTCTTGGCGGAAATACAGGCCGTAGTACCGGACCTCACCTTCATTTTGAGACCCGTTTCATGGGGCTGGCTATAAATCCTTCGTCCATAATTGATTTTGAGAATTTTGTGACACACAAGGATGTGTTTACGTTTGACAAGACTGAGTGTGAGAAATCTCAAAAATTCAGTTCTTCTAAAAAAAATAGAAAATCCAAAGCTTCAAAATCAAAAAGAAGAGGTAAATCTACTGCATCGGCAAAGAGAAAAAAATCAGGCCGCAGATAGACCGAATTATAAAGACAAATTCATAGAATAATGTTGGATGAAGAAGCGATACTCCTTGCGGGTGTCGCTTTTGTCGTTTGATTCGAATAGTGCGCTATCGGCAATCTCGGTTGCAGTTTCGGTACGGCGGCAATTGTCTGCGATCAATCCCGCAGTACGCTTGTGCTGCGGCGTTAGGGAGGGTGAAAAAAAATACAGGCGTGCATCTTACCGATACACGCCTGATATGATTGTGACTTTGTGATTAGTTGTTGTTACACTCTTTGTCACAGCAGCAGGTTACTGCCAGTCGATAGAGGGCTACGGCAAGAGCTGCACCGACAAGCGGCCCCACTACCATTATCCAGAAGTCGCCCCATGCGTCCGGAGAGAAAAGTGCCGGACCAAAACTGCGGGCGGGATTTACCGAACAATTGTCGACAGGTATTCCCACAATATTCACCAGCCCAAGCCCGATACCTATGGCCAGACCGGCGAAGTTGCCGAAGCCTTTTTTTGCATCGGTAGCTCCTAAGATGATAAATACAAAGAACATGGTCAAAAGTACCTCGGCTAAAAGAGCCATTGATGATGTGGCTCCGGGTTGGAGTACATTGGTGGCGAGATTGTTTGTGCCGGTCACGCCTCCGAATTTGAATTCAGGGGCAGTCTGTACAAACCAATAGAGGAAACCGGCACCGATGGCGGCGCCTATGAACTGAGCCACAACATAGCCGCAGAAGTCTTTTGCCGACATTCTTCCGGACAAAAGCATGGCAAACGAAACGGCTGGATTGACATGGCAGCCGGATACGTTGCCGATAGCGTAGCAGAGACAGATAAGAACAAGGCCGAAGCAGATGCCTATGCCGAGACCACCTATCGACGGGCCGGCGAGAACGGCGCTTCCACAAGCCAAAAGTACCAGAAACATGGTGCCGAACAATTCGGCTAAATACTTTTTCATGGGTTACGTTGAATTTTGGTTAGAAAAAAGGATAATTGCTTAGATCGTTATTTGCAAATATATAAGTTTTACATTAATAAATGTATTTATTGGTGATAAATGTTCACTTTATCATGTAAAAAGCAGTGCGCTTCTAAGACGGAAGGCACTGCTTTTATCGGTTTGGGTTGATTTTCAGATGTTGAGGTTTTCCATCGTTGATGGACTTATGACACCCTTCATAACTACCAGTACATTTTCGTTGCTCTCCGATACATGGATTATCATTACAGAGAAATTTGAGGACCCGGCTATCGGTTTTCCATAGATTTTTACGTTGTTGTCTTTCTCATTGACTTGCAGCAATATTTCTAGATCGGGATTGTTGCGTGTGTATTCAGACATTGCATCTTGTATTTTCTGCGACACGCTTTGGTTTTCGGCTGTGATTACTTCCACAGATTCGAGTTTGTCAATGTCTTTTACCGGCACGCCGTTGAGTATGTTTGACTTTCCGGCCATAGCGAGCATTGCCTTGGATATGTACACGGTGGTGATGCCATTTTGGTTGTTGAGCGATGGGAATGTCGGTTTTTGGGCGCATGCCATCAATGCAAATACAATAGCGATGACAGGAGTTAGGATACGTAGCTTTTTCATTTTAGTATATGTGTTAAAGTGTTATTGATATCAGATAGTTGACGTTCGGCTATGTCGCAAGCCTTGTCGGCCTTGCTGAAGTTTTCGGCAAGAAGCGTATAGGCTTTTTGTGTGTAGTATGCAGCCTCTTCGGGATCGGTCACGATCTTCATTGTCGATTTTTCGGGAGTAGTCGTTTTTATGTCGGCGTGTGTGTCGGCATTTGTTATGGGCGCATGTGTATCGGTATCAGTGTCTGTCTGGGCTATCGGATAGCGGTGTTGTTCGACAGGAGTGGTCTGTGTCGGTAGGTTGCTGGCAGACTGATAGGCTAAATTGTCGGAGGGTATGCGGGTCGGCGATTTAAACAGAGCAATGCCTATTATGGCGGCTACGGCGATGGCTGCGGCTATATTCCATATCGCGATGCGTTGCATTGCCGGTCGGCGTCTGG
>CAJTQH010000008.1:45489-48683 GCA_910578305.1 uncultured Muribaculaceae bacterium | reverse complement strand
GTTATAAGTATTTTATGGCGACAACACGCGAGGGATTTCGGTCTTGGCGGGAAGCACTTTTGCTAGGGAACGCGACGGCTGGAAGCCGTCCCTCCTATGCTTTGTGGTTGAGAGCATGCGAGGGCAAGATGCCTTGGCGGGGAATGCTTTCGATGGGAGTGCGACGGCAGGATGCCGTCCCTCATATGCTTTGTGGTTGGGAGGATGCGAGGGCAGGATGCCCTCCCTCCTATGCTTTGTGATTGGAATCGTGCGAGGGGAGATGCTGTCGTGCTTATGTGGGGATAAAATGGGCGTGCGGAACATAACTTCTCAGTCAATTCCGCACGCATGTCCCGTTTAAATCCCTATAGATTACATTGTCGGTAACTTATATTTTCATTCGTTTTTTATCCGATACAAAGTTACCGGTTATAATCTTTTCCTACCATACCTTGAATATGGTATTTATGGCCGATTGCCAACTTCTCAGAATACCTGCTATTGATTATCCGAAGACAATATTAAGCGGAACTCGCGCTCTATAAATGCGAAATCTATTACATCTATGGCGTAAAGCCGTGTTATGATGTCTTCGGCTGCCTGACGCGACAGGCGTGCTTCGCGCATAAACAGCTCGAGGGTCACGCTCTCCGACTCACGCAATATGTGCAGTAGCATGTTTTCAGCTTCCGACAACGAGAGTACTATAGGTTCTGATGTCATCTTGCGCTTCCAGCTTTTTACCATAAGAGGCGATGCCATGATGTTTTCGTCTGCTACCCTATAATAAGCACACCATCGTCCGTCGGTGTCCTGCGCCTGCACCGGACGCACGTCGGAAGGCTCTATGGAAGCGCGTATCACTACGGCTCCGTCGTCGGCCTTGTATGCCTTGAAGTCGAGATGCTGCTCCGGACGACAGTACATGGCCGCCGCCTGCTCTACTACATAGATATCTTCCTCGTTGCGCACTCCGGCTATCACTCCGTTGTCTTTCACTCCAATGAGCAGGCTGCCACCATCGTGATTGGCAAAAGCAGATATTGAGCGTGCGATCTTGCGGGCATCGGATATGGCAAATTTGAAATCCTGATGCTCGTGCTCTCCCTCGGCTATAAGCCGCTGAAGATAATATCTACCCTTTATCGGCCGCAGATCTTTCACTTCCGGTCAGTCGGGATATGTGAGATTGCTTTCATCGAGCCTCTCCAGCACCTCGGTGAGATAGGTGCGTGCCGCGCGGCGGGCTCCATCAAGGTCCATATATGTGTAGTTGCCGCAGTCGCGGGCTGACGCTCCGGGCACCTCTCCCTCATAGTCGGCCACAAAGCGCATGGTCTCGGCCACGAGCGGGGCTATCTCGGCCGACGTACAGTGGCCCGCCACTATCAGATAGTTGCCAGTGCAGCAACCCATCGGGCCCCAGTAGACAATGCGGTCGCGCCACTGCGGATGATTGCGCAGATATGTGGCTGCCAGATGCTCGATGGTGTGGAGCACATTGCCAGGCAGAGCGGGCTGACGGTTGGGCTCGGTCATGCGCACATCGAATGTGGTGATCACATCGCCCGAAGGGGTCACGTCGCGACGCGACACATACACTCCGCGCAGCAGGCGCAGGTGGTCGACGGTAAAGCTGGCTATCTTTTCCATAACGCGCTACGGTCAGTCAAGTTCGTGTATTATCTGGCGCAGCATGTCAAACGTATGCTGCGGTGCTTCCTCCCAGAAGTTCTGATACTGGGCTATGTTGTCGTCGGCTCCCGGGGTGTCGGAGATCACACGCATGCAGGCAAAAGGCACTTCACGCAGGTAGCATACCTGCGCAATGGCTGCCGATTCCATGTCGACAGCGTCGACATCGGGATACAGATTGCGTATGCGTGCCACCACTTCCGGATCGCTCACGAATATATCGCCCGAGCATACAAGGCCGTGCTTCACGGTGTCGCCCTCGTGCAGACACGGCAGATTGTTGATGCGGTCGGACGTATGGAAATATCTCGGACATCCGGCAGCGTCGCCCCACTCCGTACCGGGGCCGCACCACACGTCGTGATAGGCTACACGGGTGCCCACCACTATGTCGAGCACACCGGCGTTGCCGCCCGTGCCACCCGCCACACCGGTGTTGATGATCAGCTCGGGGCTGAAGCGGTCGATAAGCGTCATGGTGCCTACGGCGGCGTTGACCTTGCCTATGCCGCACTTCATGGCTATGATCGACGAAGAGCCGATGGTGCCGCAGTGAAATGTAAATCCGTTGACGGTGCTGTGCACCGGATTCTCAAGCAGTGGCATAAGCAAGGACAGCTCCTTATCCATGGCCACTATTATGCCTATCTTCATAGTGAGTACGTGTTTTTTTTCTTAAATTTGAATTCCGATGCAAATTTACTAAAAATAATAATGTGCGGCGTCCTAATAAAAAGCTATATTTGCACATACAATCATCACTTCACACACATTAATACGTAATGAAACGCAATATCATACTACTCGCAGCGGTGCTTATGTCGTTGATGCAGGCACTTGCGCTCGGGGTTCATGAGATCCAAAGCAAGCATATAGCTTCGCCGGCAACGGTCACAGTAGCACTGCCTGCCGAATACGGCTCTCAGAAAAGCCTGCCGGCATATCCTGTAATATATCTGCTCAACGGGCATGGCGGCGACCATACTTCGTGGAGCAAGGTAATAGATCTCGACAGCCTCGCCACCGTATACAGGACGATCATTGTATGTCCGGCGGGACTCAACAGCTGGTACTGGGATTCGCCCGTTGATCCGACCATGAAGATGGAGAGCTACATTGTAGAAGAACTTGTGCCTTGGGTAGATGCCAACTTCCGCACTCGCCCCGACCGCGGATCGCGTGCCATAACCGGACTGAGCATGGGCGGCCATGGCGGATTGTGGCTCGGCATACGTCATAGTGATCTGTTCGGTAATGCCGGCAGCACAAGCGGCGGCGTTGACTTCCGTCCGTTTCCAGGAAAATGGAACATACCCGATCGACTCGGAAGCTATGACAAGAATCGGCAACGCTGGTACGAGCACACCGTGATGAGCCTCGTGGACTCGCTACGCCCCGGACAGCTAAACATCATAATAGACTGCGGTACAGAAGACTTCTTCTACGAGGTGAACAACAATCTGCATCAGGCACTGAAAGACAGAGGCATAGCACATACCTATCTCACACAGCCAGGA
>CAJTQH010000008.1:37322-45479 GCA_910578305.1 uncultured Muribaculaceae bacterium | reverse complement strand
CAACTCCAACTATTGGCGACGCTCCATAGTGCCTCAGATGCAGTTTTTCCGCACACAGTTCTACGAACCCTGATTGTTTTCCGATTCACTCTTATGCATTGCCGCGGGGTATGTTGGGGTGTGAGTCGTGTGGCCGTGCCTGCACGGCATCGGCATGCTCTCTGGCATAGAACACTTCGCAGCGGTCGGCTATCCATTGGGTAAATCTTGCCGGAAGCACCGCCACAAGACCAAACATCAACTTCCACCACCAGGCCACATGGCGTATGCCCATGATGCGGCCGTTGACCTCCGGAAATGTATCCTTCCACCGCCGCACATCCTTGTCGCGACCGCGGAGCAGTTTCACTTTAGAGCAGAATTTCAGTCGGGTGAGAAATTCGTCGTACTCATCGTGCAGCCCCTGCTGTTCAAACCACTGCTCGAGCAGCAAGGCCATCATGAGATGATCTTCGAGCAGGCGATCACGGTTGCTTCTCGACAGCGACGCTCCCCCCTTGACCACCATGTAGTGGTAGAGCGGGCGGTCGACAAATCTCATTACGGGCCTGAGGGCCATGAAGCGTGCCACCACACCGAGATCTTCCCAGCAGTCGACGCCGTCGTACACCTCAATGCCGTTGTCGTCAAGCATGCGCCTGCGCAGCAGCTTGTTCCAGAGCGAGAAGTTGAGCGTGTCAACAGGCATGTCGTTGAGCGACTGCGGATAATGACCGCCGTAGCCCACCGTACGGGTCTTACGTCCTGTATCGTGGAAGTACGGTGCGGCCACACAGTCGGCAAGTCCACCCTCTGTGGCTTTGTACATCAGCTCCAGGGCATCGGGCTCAAGATAGTCATCGGCATCGCACCGCATAACATATTCGCCCGCAGCCTGCGCATATCCCAAGGCCGAACCGTGGGCCACACCGCGCCTCAGAGGCTCCGATATCAGAGTGTGGCGCCCCGTAAACTCCGGATGCAGCGCCACGAAATCTTCCAGCAGCTCCACCGAACGATCGGTGCTTCCGTCGTTGACGAAGATATACTCCACATCGTCGAACGTCTGCCCGGCCAATGACCGCAGTGTACGCTCGATGGTGGTCTCCGCATTGTGAAACACCACTATCACACTTATAGCAGGAGCTGATGGGGTCATATATTATCAACCTGCCGGTATTTGACATCGTTCAGCGCGGCCTGTACAAGTTCGGAGAGCGTGGGATGTCCGTGTATGCAGCGAGCCACCTCGGCGGCGGATAGTCCGGCACACTGCGCCACCGCCACCTCCTGAATGAGATCGGCAGCGTGGGCACCGCATATATGGCAGCCCAGAATGCGGCTTCCGTCGGGGGTGACTATCACCTTGACCAATCCATCAGCCTCGCCCGAGGCAAGAGCCTTGCCGTTGGCACGGTATATGGCACTGCCCGTCGCATAGTCGATGCCCGATGACTCGCAGGCTTCTTCGGTAAGTCCGGTCATGGCACATTCGGGAGTGGTGAACACGGCAGCGGGAACCGGATCGAGAGGCTGGTCGAGCCCAAGAGCCACACGCCCCTGCGCCGTAGCTGCATGCGCCAGCATGCAGCGTCCGTTGACGTCGCCCACAGCATACACGCCGGGGATGTCGGTGGCCATATTGCTGTCGGTGGCTATGAATCCGCGTTCAATGCGCACTCCCTGTTCTTCAAGACCTTCAGGAATCACGGCCCGGCGCCCCACAGCCATGAGCACCATCGATCCTCTGACGGATTTCTCTTTGCCTTTGACGAGATATGTCACAGTGAGATCTTCGGATATCGAGGTGACCTGTGCGCCTGTAACAACCGTCACGCCACGTCGCTTCATGGCCATGCGCAGGCGCTTGGCCACGTCGCGGTCGAATCCGGGCAGTATCTCCGGACAGTATTCGAGTACCGTCACCTCCACGCCAAATGCACATAGCACCGAGGCAAACTCCATGCCTATCACTCCGCCGCCCACTATGACAAGGCTTTGCGGCAGCTCGTAGCATCGGAGCATAAAGTCACTGTCGACGGCATAAGAAGCTCCCGGTATGTCAAGCACGGCGGCACGCGAACCGGTGGCCACGATGATCTGCGTGGCTCCATATTCCTCTCCGTTGACCTCCACCACACGCGGGGCCACAAAGCGGGCATCGCCACGCACCACATCCACATCTTTCAGCTTAAGAGCCACGCCTTCGCGTAAAGCGGCCACCACCTCGTCCTTGCGTGCCACGGCACGCGTGTAGTCGAGACTAACACCGCTCACCTGCACTCCGTAGCCGGCAGCCGAAGACACTGTCATGGCCACTTCGGCCGAACGGCACAAAGCTTTGGTGGGGATGCACCCGCGATTGAGGCAGGTGCCTCCGAGCTCGTCGCGCTCCACTATCATGGTGCGACGGCCCATACGTGCGGCTTCGGCCGCAGTGGCATAGCCACCGGGGCCGGAGCCTATCACTATAAGGTCGTATTCAGTCATTTTTCAAGATCAAAATATGTCACTACCGGGTTCAGAGCTGCGTTGGTGTCATCGGGGCGCCGCACGGGAGTATTGTGCGGGGCCGTTTTCACCACTTCGGGATTTTCCGATGCCTCACGCGCTATGTCGCGCATCACGGCAATGAACTCGTCGAGCGTGTCGCGGCTCTCGGTCTCTGTAGGCTCAATCATGAGCGACTCATGGAAAAGCAGCGGAAAATATATGGTGGGGGCGTGATAGCCGTGATCGAGCAGGCGCTTGGCCACATTGAGCGTGGTGACGCCATGCGACTTGTCGGCCAGGCCGTCGAACACAAATTCGTGCTTGCACACGCGGTCGACGGGCAGTGCATAGACATCGCGCAGCGACTCCTTGACATAGTTGGCATTGAGAGTGGCCAGCGGACCGGCCTCCATGAGACCCTCGCTGCCGAGCGATAGGATGTAGCTCAACGCTCTGAGCTGCACGGCAAAGTTGCCCAGCGTGGCCGACACCGAGCCAAGCGCCGTGTCGGTGTGTGTCAGCGAGAAGGTGCCGTCGGGGTTGCGTGTCACACGCGGATTGGGCAGGAACTGCTCCAGCCCCTCGCGCACTCCCACCGGACCCGAGCCGGGGCCGCCACCGCCGTGAGGCGTGGAAAATGTCTTGTGGAGATTGATGTGCATCACATCAAATCCCATGTCGCCCGGACGTGCCACACCCAGCATGGGGTTGAGATTGGCACCGTCGTAGTACATAAGCGCTCCTGCCTCGTGTACCATAGCGGCAATCTCCGGGATCCGGTGCTCAAAGATACCCACGGTGTTGGGGTTGGTCATCATCACGGCCGCCACAGTATCGTCGAGCAGCGGACGCAGGGCATCAACATCGACCGTGCCGTCGGGCAGGCTCTTAACCTCCACGACCTTGAGGCCGGCCACCGCCGCACTCGCGGGATTGGTGCCGTGGGCCGAGTCGGGCACTATCACCTTGGTACGCTTCTCATCGCCGCGTGAGCGGTGATAGGCGCGTATCACCATGAGTCCCGTAAGCTCGCCGTGAGCTCCGGCAAAGGGGTTGAGCGTAAACTCGCTCATGCCGCCGATCTCCGACAGTGCCTGCTGCAGATTGTAGTATGCCTCAAGCGCTCCCTGCACCGTAGAGTCGGGCTGAAAAGGATGCAGTGCGGCCATCGACGGCAGTGCAGCCATCTCCTCGTTGATTTTGGGATTGTACTTCATGGTACACGATCCGAGGGGATAGAAGCCTGTGTCGACACCAAAATTGTTAGTGCTCATATTGTTGTAATGGCGCACAATGGCAGGCTCGTCCACTTCGGGCAGAACCGGAGCCGCGTCGCGCATCAATACGTCCGGAAGCTGCGAAACGACATCGGGGCATCCGTTGTCGGGCAGACTATAGGCACGGCGACCCGGACGCGAAAGTTCAAATATAAGTTTGCCGTAATATTCTCTATTCATCCTCACATGCTTTTTACTATTGATACCAGAGTGTCCATCTCTTCGCGCGAGCACATTTCGGTCACCGCTATTAGCAGCCGGCCGGGAGCCGTCTTCACGCCGGGAAGTATGCCTTGGGCCACACAGCGGGCTATCAGGTCGTCGACATCCACATCGCACTCCATCAGAAACTCGTTGAGATACGGACGGTGCGGGTATTTAAGCCTCATCTTGCCAGTGGCCGTGAGTGCGTCGGCAAGATAGTGGGCGCCGTTGCATCCGCGCTCGCACACCTCGCGGAGTCCGGCCGCGCCCATCACACTCATGTACACGGTGGCATACAGAGCCATCAGTCCCTGATTGGAACAGATGTTGGAAGTGGCTTTGTCGCGGCGTATGTGCTGCTCGCGAGCCTGAAGGGTGAGCACGAACACACGCCGGCCGTCGGCATCCTCGGTGGCACCGACAATGCGTCCGGGCAGCTTGCGCATCAGAGCTTTTGTGGTGCAGATGAATCCCAGATAAGGGCCACCGTAGCTCAGAGGCATGCCCAGCGACTGTCCGTCGCCCACGGCAATGTCGGCGCCCCACTCTCCGGGGGTGCGTATCAGCCCCAGGTCTGAAGCCACACAGTGGATTATCAGCAATGCCTTGTGGCTGTGACACAGCTCGGCCCATCCGGAATAGTCTTCCAATATGCCATAGTAGTTTGGCGAAGCCACTATAACACCGGCCACGTCGCCCTGCTCCAGTTTGGCCCGCAGATCGTCGATGTCGGTCACGCCATCGGTCTGTGCGACTTCGTCGACCGTCACCCCGTGGTAGGAGGCATAGGTAGCCACGACCCGGCGCACATGCGGACTGAGTGTGGATGACACCAGCACACGCGTGCGCTTGCGCGAGGCAGCGACAGCCATGAGCATGGCTTCGGCCGTGGCCGTAGTGCCGTCGTAGAGAGAGGCATTGCTCACCTCCATGCCGGTCAGTGTGGCCATCATGCTCTGGTATTCGAATATGTATTGCAGGGTGCCCTGCGATATCTCGGGCTGATAGGGCGTGTAGGCGGTGAGAAATTCGGAACGCGAGATGACCGACGACACCACTGAGGGTGAATAGTGGTTGTAGAATCCGGCACCTGCAAAGCACACAAGTCGGCGGTTTTTGTCACCAAGCCTGTGGAAGTAATCGCGCACTTCCTTCTCACTCAGCTGCCGGGACAGTGCATAGTCGCGTTTCAGCCGCAGCTCCTGCGGCACGTCGCTGTAAAGGTCGTCGATGGCCGACACCCCGCAGCGTTGGAGCATGGCGTCGATGTCGGCCTTCGTGTGAGGAAAATATCTGTGCATGGCAGTGATATTGTCGGGCTGTATTACTTGTTGATAAACTCCTTGTATGCCTCCTCGTCCATAAGACTGTCGAGTTCGGAGGGATCTGTGAGTTCAACCTTGATGATCCAGTTGGCCATAGGGTCTTCGTTGACCAGACGCGGATTGTCGATAAGCGACTCATTGATTTCCACCACGGCACCGCTCACCGGCGCTATGAGATCGGATGCGGCCTTGACGCTTTCCACAGCACCGAAGTCGTCTCCGGCTTCAATATCATCGCCTACCTCGGGCATATCCACATATACCACATTGCCCAGCTCGTGCTGCGCGTAATCGGATATACCGATGTAACCGATGTTGCCGTCAACGTTCACATACTCGTGAGTTTCTGAATAATAAATCTTGCTCATAATATCTTAGATGTTACTTATTTATTTTTTATAGCTTTTCTTGTAAAATTTCTTGGCGGTCACACGTGCGGGGAACTGCTTGCGGCGTATCTGCACCAGCAGTTCGGTATCTTTAGCCGCGTAGGGTGTCTCGACCATGGCCATGGCTATGCTGCGGTCAACCGATATTCCTCGATAGCCGGTGGTGACATGCCCCACCACTTTGCCGTCGGGTGTAAGCACTTCATATCCGTGACGAGGTATTGCGCGGTCGGCCAGTTCGAGGCCTACTATCCTGCGGCTCACACCTTCGGTCTTCTGGCGTGCAACAGCTTCGCGACCTATAAATTCAGGTTTGTCAAATTTGACAAACATCGACAGTCCGGCCTCTACAGGAGTGATATCGTCGGCCAGTTCGTCGCCGTAAAGAGGCAGACCCACTTCGAATCGCAGTGTATCACGACATCCCAGCCCGCACGGCGCCACGCGACCTGACTCCATAAGAGCGTCCCACATGTCGGTTATGGCTTCGTGGGGAGCGTATATCTCAAATCCGTCCTCACCCGTATATCCGGTGCGGCTTACCAGTATGTGTACCCCGTCAAGCATCTCCTCGCGGAATGTATAGAATTTCAGATCGGCGCAGTTGATGCCGAGTACCTGCTGCATCACAGCCTCAGAGTCGGGCCCCTGTACGGCCAGTTCGCTCAGATCGTCACTGAGATTCACCACTTCCACATCGTAGCCCTCGGCATTACGCTCGATCCAGGCCACGTCCTTGTCGATATTGGAGGCGTTGATCACGAGCAGGAAATTATCGTCGCCGCGCTTATACACCAGCAGATCGTCGACAGTGCCGCCATGGGGATGCAGCATCATGCCGTAGAATATCTGTCCTACGGGAGCTCCGGCGACATCGTTGGTGAATATGTGGTTGACATACTCTTCGGCCTGAGGTCCGGATATGTTTACCTCTCCCATGTGTGACACGTCAAACACGCCACAGGCCGTGCGCACAGCCTGATGCTCTTCGGTGATACCTTCATATTGTATGGGCATGTCAAATCCGCCGAACGGACTCATCAAGGCTCCGGCTCGAACATGGCGGTCGTAAAGGCAAGTTCGTTTGTTTTCACTCATGATATCAGAATAATATATTAATTAGTTGTTCGTCTGTCATTCCATAGACCACATTGCCAATTGTGATGTCCGACATGGCTCCGCGTACCGATTCAGGTGTATATTCCACACCTTTCAGGCGATCCACGAGCAGCGAGTCCATATCGCCGGTCAGCAGATAGTCGCCTGTAATATCCACATCTGATATCCGGTGTGATGAGTCGGTGGCAACCGCCACGCTAAAACAACCCACGCCCTCTATGCGGCGTTCGATCCGCTTCACAGCACATCCGTCAGAGCGACGTCCGGCTATCCATGAATCGTCGTGATATCCGCGCTCCAGATCCGCTATGCGTTCCACATCGGAAGCCGACAGGTGTACGGCGCCGTCGCAGAGATATCCGCGGGCATAGGCTTTGAACTCCTCGATGTCCATATCCGGAAAATACTCCCGCAGGGTAGTCACACGGCTGCGCACAGATTCCACACCACGACCATCAAGTTTTATACGCGAGGGGGTTATGGCCTTTGTCATCACCTCCACATCCGTATCAAAAAGCATGGTGCCGTGCACTATGCTGCGGCCCGGTATATGATAGAAGGCATTGCCCGATACCTTACGGCCGTCGATCAGCACATCATTGCGTGAAGTGTTTTCAGCCCGCAACCCAAGCGACCGGAGCATGTCGGCCACCATCGATGTATAACGACTGAAAGTGACGGCTACCGGCGATTCGCATCTTGAAACATAGGAGAACATCACATTGTCCATGTCGGCATACACGCATCCTCCACCGCTTTTCCGTCGATACACCTCTATGCCCCGGCTGCGACAAAAGTCCATATTGACTTCACGTTCCATCACCTGATTTCGTCCGAAAATCACGGTTGGTCTAACCTGCCACATGAAAAACATCTCATCGGGCATGTCCGTATTCCGGGCAATATACTCCTCCATTGCCAGATAAAAGGGCAACGGCCTTATCATATCGTCAGGCAGATTCACGTATTTCATTTCACTTTGGTATTAGAAGTTGTTCAGAAACACAGGCTCTGATTCACAAACTTACATATTTTTTTCGACAACCACAAAAAAAGCTCGCAGGCTATGGATGTCCACAACCTGCGAGGCGATTTAATTTCTTTATTACCTTATAATGCTTATGTCAGCTTCAATCACGAGGCCTTGATGGGTAGTTGTTTTACGAATAATTTTGTAAATAGTAAATGTACTTTATGATAGGTTAATGCCCAAATCTACGAACTTTTTACAAGAAAACAAAAAAATTCACTTAATTTAACAATAACCAGCATTCACCATCAGCAGGCACTCATCTGCCATCTCATCATTCCATAAGCTTGCGGTAACGGCGGCGGGGAGGTTCCTTACCACCATTCTTTGCTTTCTTATAC
>CAJTQH010000008.1:32999-37297 GCA_910578305.1 uncultured Muribaculaceae bacterium | reverse complement strand
AGCCTTCGTAATACACTACGTTGCCATCGCCTTCAAACGAAAGTATGTGAGTGCATATGCGGTCGAGGAACCATCGGTCGTGGCTTACAACCACGGCACATCCGGCAAATTCCTCAAGGCCTTCCTCAAGAGCACGCAGTGTGTTCACGTCAATGTCATTGGTAGGTTCGTCGAGCAGGAGCACATTGCCTTCCTCCTTGAGTGCCATGGCCAGATGCAGACGATTGCGTTCGCCGCCCGAAAGCACACCGATCTTCTTTTCCTGATCGGCGCCGGAGAAGTTGAATTTCGACAGATAGGCGCGTGCGTTCACATCGCGGCCTCCCATACGGAAGCTTTCCACTCCCTGCGATATAACCTCATACACTGTCTTTTCCGGCAGCAGATCGTGGTGAGTCTGATCGACATAGGCGATCTTCACGGTCTCACCAACTTCAAAAGTACCGGCATCGGGCTGCATCTGTTTCATAATCAGACGGAACAGAGTGGTCTTGCCGGCTCCATTGGGACCGATCACACCTACGATGCCGTTGGGCGGCAGCATGAAGTCAAGATCCTTGAAGAGCTGCTTCGATCCGAATGCCTTCGATAGTCCGGTGGCCTCTATCACTTTCTGCCCCAGACGAGGGCCGTTGGGTATGAATATCTCAAGTTTCTCCTCGCGCTGTTTCTGATCTTCGTTGAGCAGGCGGTCGTAGCTCGACAGACGTGCCTTGCCCTTGGCCTGACGTGCCTTTGGAGCCATACGCACCCATTCAAGCTCGCGTTCGAGAGTCTTGCGGCGCTTGCTGGCCTGCTTTTCTTCCTGAGCCATGCGCTTTGTCTTCTGGTCGAGCCACGAGGAGTAGTTGCCTTTCCAGGGTATTCCCTCGCCGCGGTCGAGTTCGAGGATCCAACCGGCCACATGATCGAGGAAGTAGCGGTCGTGAGTGATGGCGATGACAGTGCCGGGGTATTGCTGGAGATGCTGTTCGAGCCAGTCGATGGATTCGGCGTCGAGGTGGTTGGTAGGCTCGTCGAGCAGAAGCACGTCGGGCTGCTGAAGGAGCAGACGGCATAGTGCCACACGGCGTCGTTCACCACCCGAAAGGGTGTCCACTTTCTGATCGTCGGGCGGACACTGGAGCGCATCCATGGCGCGTTCGAGCTTACTGTCGATATTCCATGCGTCGGCTGCATCCAGCGCGTCCTGCAATTCGGCCTGACGTGCAATGAGAGCATCCATCTTATCGGGGTCCTCCAGTACATCGGGATCGCCGAATGCCTCGTTAACCTTGTCAAATTCCGCCAGCAGATCCATGACCGGCTGTACACCTTCGCGCACCACCTCTATCACAGTCTTTTCAGGATCGAGTTGCGGATCCTGCTCCAGATATCCCACAGAGTATCCGGGCGAGAACACTACCTCGCCCTGATAATTCTTGTCGATACCGGCTATGATTTTCAACAGTGATGACTTACCTGAGCCGTTGAGACCTATGATGCCTATCTTGGCTCCATAGAAAAAGGACAGGTATATGTTTTTGAGTACTTGTTTCTGTGGAGGATATGTCTTGGAGACACCTACCATCGAGAATATTATCTTTTTATCGTCGGCCATTATGTTTTGTCTTGATGTTTGAATGATTGATTATGGTCGTGGCGCGTCAGCCGCTCTCCCTAATGTCAACGTCGTGGAGCTGTACGGCACGGATAGTCGCAGCGTATTCGGCCCTGTGCGATGTCGCTCAGCCGGCCTTTGATAAGCTGCTTGCGTATGGGTGATATATGATCGATGTAGAGCTTGCCTTCGAGATGGTCGCACTCGTGCTGCACTATTCGTGCCAGAAATCCGGAGATCTCTTCTTCGTGTGCCTGAAAGTCTTCATCGACCCAACTCAGGCGGATATGCTCGACACGCTTCACTTTTTCTGACAGCCCCGGCAGACTCAGACATCCTTCGCTGCGGGTAACGGCTTCTCCGTCGAGCACCTCTATGCGTGGATTGATGAGCGTGAACCTGCGACCCTCGCATTCGGGGAACGAGTCTTTGACCGGATCGGCATCGATGACCACTATGCGGTGGTTGCGCCCGATCTGGGGAGCGGCAAGTCCCACGCCCTCACTTTCATACATGGTGGAATACATGTCGGCCACCAATTTCTTCAAATCCTTATAATCCGGAGTCACGTCCTCAGATATTTTTCTGAGCACGGGATGTCCGTAGAGGTACACTGGTAAATGTGTCATTACTGTCTTATATCGTCGTATTGTTTGCTTTGCAGAAAATCATTGAGTATTATGACTGCCGCCATCTCGTCCACAGCCGCTTTGTTGCGTCGCTGCATCTTTTTCATGCCTGAATCTATCATGCCGCGGTGTGCGAGCACTGATGTGAAACGCTCGTCGAAAAACTCCACTTTTATCTGTGGCAGCTCTTTGCGCAGGCGTCCTATGCCGGGGGTGATATAGGACATTGACTCCGACGGAGTGCCGTCCATCTGCTTTGGCAGCCCCACCACTATCATGTCCACGGTCTCAGCCGTAATGTAGTTTTTGACAAATTTAATCAATTCGGCCGTAGCCACGGTAGTCAGTCCGGTGGCCACAATGCGTAGCGGATCTGTCACGGCTATACCACAACGCCGCCGTCCGTAGTCTATGGCCATCAGTCTGCCCATCTGTCGAAATACTCTTTTACTTTTATTTCACTGTCGGATCAAAGATTGTCGTCGAATGTCATCTCATCGAATCCTTCCGCGTCAAATTCATCGGCGTTGAATTCGTCGGCTCCGTAAAAATCCTCGTCAAGATCAGCTACCGAAGCGGCGGCTTTCTGGTCTATTCTGGCCTCGAACGCATCGAGATCCACAAACTGCGCCGGTGCCTGTCCCATGGACAGAGAGCAGATGGGGTCCTGCAATGTGCGACCCGGATAAGTGTTTTTCAGTTCGATGAAGAAGGATCGCTCGGTCATGTAGTCAAACACGAATATCATGCGCTGGCCTTCGTCCTCGATAAAATCGCTGAGTATGGTGTCTTCCATCAGATACACATCTTCCGACGAGTCGCTACCCATATCCTCCAGTGTTATTTCCTTGTCTTTCTCCCAACCGTCCTCACACAGGAAAAAAGAATTCATCTGATTTTTATCATATCCTACAGAATCACAGATGGCGTTGCGCAAGGTAAGGAAAGTGGCATCGGCATCAATGTCAATCTCTCTTTTGAAGTTGTCTACTTCGTCTGAAACTATTCGGAATTTGTATACCATAAAGTGTAGTATGTTTTTTTTGTTACGTTGTCAAATCGGAGAGTGGATTACAACGCAAATTTACTAATTTGCACACAAATGAAAAATTTATGGCATTTTTTTTAAGAAAATTATTTAGCTCTCCCGCCCGTTGAGGACAGGAGCGGCTGCCGGAAGTATCCGACAGCCGCTCCTGTTCAGATCTGCAGCATGCAGAATCAGGATGTGGTGCTCTCAGTTTTATCAAGCCATCATTTTATGATGTCGTACTTGCGGAACACCTTCTGTATCTTTTCGAGCGCTGTAGTCACCTGCTCTCTGGAGTGAGTGGCCATGAGGCTGAAACGTATCAGTGTATCATGTGGAGCCACTGCGGGCGACACCACCGGATTGACGAATATGCCTTCTTCGAGCAATTCCTGTGTAACGGCGAATGTCTTGAGGTTATCGCGTATGAAGAGCGGGATAATGGGGGTGGAGGTGTTTCCGATCTCACAACCCATATTCCGGAATCCGTCGAGTGCGTAGTTGGTCACGTCCCACAGAGCCTGCTGACGTTCCGGCTCCTGCTCCATGATGTCGATGGCGGCAAGCGCTGCGGCAGTGGATGCGGGGGTTATGCTGGCAGTGAATATGTAGGAGCGTGAATGATGACGCAGGTAGTTGGTTATCTCCTTGTCGGTGGCAATGAAGCCTCCAAGTGATGCAAATGATTTGGAGAATGTGCCCATGATCAGATCCACATCTTCGGCCACTCCGCAGTGGTGACACACTCCACGTCCGCCGGGTCCGAACACGCCTATGCCGTGAGCTTCATCGACCATCACGGAGGCATTGTATTTCTTCGCAAGTTCAACTATGGTCTTTACATCGGCTACATCGCCTTCCATCGAGAAGACGCTGTCGGTGACTATGAGCTTCACTTTGTCGGGATCACATTTCTGCAACTGCTTCTCAAGTGAGGCCATGTCGTTGTGCTTGTATTTGAGCGACTGTGAGAATGACAGACGACGGCCTTCGATGATGGAGGCGTGATCCTGCTCATCCCACAATATATAATCTTCAC
>CAJTQH010000008.1:26114-32974 GCA_910578305.1 uncultured Muribaculaceae bacterium | reverse complement strand
GTGTCGACACTACGCCGAGATTTACCTCAAACCCGGTTGAATATATCATAACGTCTTCCTTGCCTATATATTCGGCAAGACGAGCCTCAAGCTTCTTGTGAAGGTCGAGTGTGCCGTTGAGGAATGGTGAACCAGCACATCCCGTACCATACTTGCGGGTAGCCTCTATTGCCGCTTCTTTAATTCTTGGATCGTTGACCAGACCGGTATAGCAGTTGGAGCCGAACATAAGCACCTTTTTGCCATTTATGATCACCTCCGGATCCTGCTCACTGGATATTGCACGGAAATAAGGGTATACGCCGGCGGCTTTCACCTCCTGAGGCACTGTGTACTTCGAAAGTTTATCTTGTAATAGCTTCATAATCAAATGATTGAAAATCAACTGGCAACACATGCCATCAGAGAGAGTGTCATGCTTTTGTCAATACAGGATGCAAATTTAATCAAAATCAACGAACCTTATCGTATTTTCGCCACATTTTTTTGCGCATTTGTATCATTTTGCACATTACACAGCCCGTGCGTATGCGTCAACTAAGCTCCATGCCGGACTTGATGTCAAGAGCCAGTGCCAGTATGCGTGTCGGCTCCGACACTATGTGGTCGGCATAATTGTCACGCAATTCTTTCTCCGGTCTGAAGCCCCATGTGACACCCACCGATGTCACCGCGGCCCGACGTGCCGTGACTATGTCCACCCCCGAGTCGCCTACATACAGTACCTGACTTTTCGGAGTGGGCACTTTGCCGAGTATGCCGAACACGATGGAGGGATCGGGCTTCACGGGCACACCTTCTTTCTGACCTTCTACGGCCGCCCACTCCACATCGGGGAAATAGTATTCTATGAGCCGCTCCACGGCTGCCTGATATTTGTTTGATGCCACAGCAACAGATATACCGTTGGCCCGCAGGTCGTGCAGCAGTTCCGTCATTCCTGGATAGGGTGCGGTGTGACACACCAGATTTTTACCGTAATAATCCATAAACGAGACCAGCAGACGATCCACATTTTCTTGCGTGCGTTCTTCCTCCGGGAGCACGCGCTCGAGCAGGCGCGTCACCCCGTTGCCGACAAAATACGGATATGCCTCAGGTGCGTGGGTGGGATATCCGGCCTGTTGGAGCGCATAGTTGGCTGCGGCGGCCAGGTCGGCTATGGTGTTGAGAAGAGTTCCGTCGAGATCAAATATCACCAGCATGACAGTATGTATTATATTGAATTAACAAAAAATCGGGATGCTAAAACGGATAGCCTACCGAGAAATGGAATGATGTGTCGCGCTTCCATCTCGGATGTATAATGGGCCATCGTTCCTGTCCGGTGGCCGGATTATATGCTTTAACCCCAAGGTCGAAGCGCAGCAAGAAATACGAGAAGTCGAGTCGGAGCCCTACGCCGTAAGCCATGGCTATCTGCTTCCAGAAAGTATTGAAGCGGAACATGCCTCCGGGCTGATTTTCGTAGTTGTGTATCGTCCATACGTTGCCGGCGTCAATAAACGCCGCGCCCTCAAACACCCAGAACAGCTTGGCCCGGTATTCCACCGACAGGTCGAGGCGTATGTCGCCGCACTGGTTGATGAAGTCGGTCACGGAATTTTTCGAATCAAACGAACCCGGGCCGAGAGAGCGCACGCTCCATCCGCGCACACCGTTGGCACCTCCGGCATAGAAGCGTTTTTCAAACGGCAGCACACGCGAGTTGCCATAAGGTACTCCGATACCGAATCCGGCATGAAATGCCAGTGCATGGCGGTCGCTGTAGTTGCGCGTATATGAGTAGTCGAACTCCGCTTTGGCATATTGCGAATACTGGATGCCGAACAATGTGTAGACACCTTCTTTGCGATGCTCGCCCGAAAGCGATGATATGGCGTAGAGCAGGTTGCCGGCCGTCTCGACAGAGGTTCTAAGCGTGTAGACTGACGGTTGCAGGCTGTAGCGCTGCAGCTGGGTGGAGGCTATGCGCTTGTTGGTGCGGTGATATGTGTAGCCGGTGCGCATGATGAAGTGATCTTCATAGCTATAACGCAACAGCGGATTGGATGGCGCGATCTGGTTGATGAAGTCGATGGTGCTTTCCGGCAGATACACATAGTTCACATCCACAAGGTCCCATGTCCGTCGCACACGGTTGTCGCGCGTGGCCCACTTGTATTTCCATGTTCCGCCTGCAATGATGCGGGTGTATTCCGGACGCTCCTGATAGTTGAACGAGAGCGCAAACTCTGTAGATGCTTTGATGCGCTGCTTGTACTGGCGCGACAGCAGGGGAAACATGAATTTAGGAAATGTTATGCCGATCTCGGTGGCGTACTCCGTGTAGCGGTCGTTGATGAGATTGGACAGATTGCCGCTGAGGCTCTCGTAATTGACCCGGAATTTGGCCGTGAGCAGATTGCTTCTCCTCGCCAGATCGCGGTGCTGATATGCCAGCCCCACTCCGAAGCCGAAATCGCCCTCCGAGTTTGTGCCTTCCAGCTCCAGAGTCACGCCCTGCTTTTTATTGCGTGTAAGATATATGTATGCGTCCAGACGCTCTATGCCGTCGACACGTCCCACGGGTATCATGTCGATGTTGACGCTCTTTATAATGCCGAGCTGTGTGAGTGCTTCGTAGGTACGGTCGACATCGCGTGCGCTGTACATGCGGTCGCGGTGCAGATAGCATTTTTCTTCCAGAGCCGAAGGCAGCAGATAGTGGTCGTCACCGACATATATCACTGTTATATCCTTGTAGTTAACTGTATCGGCTTCCTCTCCGAGAGTCTTGAGCGACTCGGCACCATGCTGCGCTCCGGTCACGAACACCACACGGTTTATCTCATATTTACGGTGTGGCTGAAGCACTTCGGCCACTCCCTGCCCTGTCTTAGGCGCCCTCACCACCAGGGTCAGATCCACATCGAGCGAATTTTCGGCAGTATCCGCCACAAAATTTATATACTCCTTCGAAAATCCGTAGTATCCGTAATTGCGCAGTCGCTCTGTGATGCGCGTGCGCTCGGCATCGAGAGCGTTGCGGTCGAGGTTGTCGCCCGGACGGAGAGTAAACGACATCGAATCCGACATCACCACCCGCGCCACGGCACTGTCGGCTATTGCATAATTCATTGATGATATGCGGTGTGCCTCGCCAGGATGCAATCTATATATCACCGACATCTTGTGTTTGTCGGGCCTTGCCACAGTATCCACTTCCACTTGAGCCGACATGTAGCCTTTATTGACCATGGCCTGATAGAGCTGGCGGCGCGATGCTTCGGTGAGATCGCGGTCGTAGATCACCGGCGGCTGACCAAGACGACGCAGCCATTTATTGTACCATTTGGTGGTGTCGCTGCCCGACAGATTGTATGTGGCAAGCTGCAACCGGGCAAATCCGAGCACTTTGTGGTTGGGCTGCTGACGAAGATAGTTGCGCAGCTCTTCGCGATCAAGGCGGACAGTGTCGTCCACCACCACATCCACGCTTTCGAGCAGATATTGCCCCTCAGGCACGTGACGGGTCGAACGGCATCCCCACAGGAGCACCGTCAGCAGCATCGTTACATATATGCGTACCGCGACTGATTTCATTTCACCCTGCAAAGGTAACTCCCGGCTGTCAATTATGAAACACAAAATTGCAAAAAAGTGCACGGCATATAGATATGATGTGCCGAAAAAGACGTAACTTTGCACTCAAATTACATGTACCACGCGCATATATCTAAGTATCAACCTCTTATTATAAAACCAAATGGATTTTTCCTGGCTAACCAATCTATTAGGCCCCGGACATTACGAACTGGCCAGCACACTCGTGCTGTATTCTTTCGTGATAGCCATGGGTGTGTTTCTCGGCAAGATCAAGGTGGGAAGTGTGTCGCTCGGCGTCACATTCGTGCTCTTTGTGGGCATCATCATGGGTCACTTCGGCTATGTGGTCGATGCCAATGTATTGAAATTCGTGCGTGAGTTCGGCCTCATCCTGTTTATTTTCGCCATAGGCATACAGGTGGGTCCCGGCTTCTTCTCTTCGTTCAAGAAAGGCGGCATGCGACTTAATGGCCTGGCGGTGCTGGGCATTGCCCTCAACGTAGCCATAGTGCTGGCCATCTACTTCATTGAAGACGGCAATACTTCTATCGAAGCTCTGGTGGGAGTGATGTCGGGTGCAGTCACCAACACTCCCGGTCTGGCTGCCGCACAGCAGGCCGCGGCCGACACCAACGCCATCAACACTATGTCCATGGGCTATGCGGCCGCATATCCTTTAGGTGTCTGCGGCATCATCGGCGCAATGTTTCTCATCAAGGCGATATTCAGCATACGCACTGAAAATGAGATCAAGGCCATAGAGGCCGAAAACGAGAAGTCGCACACAAAGCCCAATATCGTGTCGATCGAGGTGACCAACCACCTCATCAGCGGAAAGTCGCTGCGTGAACTTCACGACATTATCCTGTGTGACTTCGTGATATCGCGTCTTATGGATCATAGCGGCAACATCATCATACCCACTTCGGCCACTCAGGTACGTACCGGCGACAAGCTCTATGTAGTGATCTCGGCCACAGATACGCCACGCTTTGAATCGGTGGTGGGTCCAGAAGTGGAAATGGACTGGGAGGAAGTGACCCCGAGCCGCGTGGTATCGCGCCGCATTCTCATCACCAAGAGCAAATACAATGGTGTGGCACTCGGTTCTCTCCGTCTGCATACGGCATATCAGCTCAATGCCACCCGTGTCAACCGCGCCGGCGTGGATCTGCTCGCATCGCCCGACCTTCGCCTCCAGATGGGCGACCGTATCACCGTGGTGGGCGATCTCAACGACATAGACCGTCTGGCCAATCGTCTGGGCAACTCCATGAAGCGCCTCAATGAGCCAAACATGATCACTATATTCGTGGGTATCCTATTCGGTATCATCGTAGGTTCGATCAATGTAGGATTTGGCATGAAACTCGGTCTGGCCGGCGGTCCGCTTGTGGTGGCCATACTTCTCAGCCGTTTCGGCTACAAGTTCAAGCTTGTCACCTACACCTCTTCGTCGGCGTCACTGCTCATGCGCGAACTCGGCATATGCCTGTTCCTTGCATCTGTCGGCATCTCGTCGGGCGCTCAGTTTGCCGACACGGTGTTCAATGAAACCGGTATGTGGTGGGTTATCTGGGGCTTCATCATCACCTTTGTACCTCTGGTGGTGGTAGGCTGCATAGCTCGCGGTGTCTATAAGATCAATTATCTTACCATCATGGGTCTGTTCTCAGGCGGCTACACCGATCCTCCGGCACTTGCCTATGCCAACGGGTCAACTGCGAATGACGCTCCCGCCGTGGCCTACTCTACAGTGTATCCTCTTACCATGTTCCTGCGAGTAGTGGCAGCCCAAAGTCTAATACTTGCGTTCATGTAATATGGCATAGACGGATGTGCAGGCACATCTTCTGAATAATACGGATCCCGGCAGCTGTTGATGCTGCCGGGATCTGTCGTATATATATACGAATAGTCTCGCGTTGTCAAGGAAAAGTAATGGCAAATGTGGTGAGGCCTGTGTCGGGATCGGTGCACAGACTGAATTCGGCATTATGAGCACGGAGTATGTCGGCAACAAGCATGAGTCCCAGTCCGCGGTCGGCACGCTTGGTTGAAAAGAATGGCGTGAACAGCCGTGAAGCCACTTCGTCGGTTATACCCGGCCCGTCGTCGGTGATAAGCAGCCGATGTCCTTCGACACGCAGTGTCACATTACCGTGGCCGCGTACGGATATGCTTTCGATGGAGTTTTTCACTATATTTATTATGGCTCGATCCATGAGCATCATGTCAAGCGAGAGGTCTATGGCTCGGTTGACATAGACGGTGTCTATATTAATATTTTCGGATGCCATAGAGCGTAACACAGGTAGCAGTCGGTCTATCTCACGGCCCAAATCAGCAGGTGCAGGCGCAGGAGGCGGAAGTTTCACCACTTCGGCATATCCTCTTACAAATCGTACCAGATTATGACAGCTGTCGACACTTCCGGCTATCGCATCCGACACCATGCCGTCGTCGCCGAGCATGTCGGCCAGTGTGTCGAGCAGCGAAGTCACACTGCCGAGTGTGTTGTTGACCTCATGGCCTATGGTGCGTACAATCTTTTTAAATACTTCCCGCTCGGCATGAGCTACATCTTCGGTGAGCTTCTGCACCATAAGAAACGGGCGCCGGAAGCCAGAGTCCATGAACCACAGCCGCGAACACCGGAATACATCCGACGTGCTCAGACGCAGCGTCCGGGTCTGGCCAAGCGCGAGCGAGCGCATGGCACTGTCGAGCTGTGGCGAACGCATGCGTTCATACTCGGGATTTGTCCTGACAATGTTGCCATCGAAGTCGCATACTGCGATTCCGGCCGGCGATACCTCGATGAGTCTGGCAAGAAACAATTCCTGCTCCATGCCCTTGAGTCGCTCGGCCTTGAGCGAGTCCATCATGCGGTTGAACAGACATATCACTTCATCGGCATCGGCCTGCCCTATCTTACGCAGTCGGCTGCCGAAGTCCTGCGAACGAAGCAGATTAATACCGTTGGCTACAGCTTTCATGGGCTTGGCCACAGCCCTGTAGCACAAGGCGACCGATATAATGAGCAGCACACCGGTGACAACAACATAGATCAAAGGCGCCCCGACAACCGAAAGTGTAACGAGTGCCGCCGTGAAGGCGAATATGCCTGCGGCATAAAATCGATAAGTCATAATCCGTATTTCTCTATTCGGCGGTAGAGTGTCTGCCGCGTGATTCCAAGCTTGTGAGCCGCCACACTCAGATTTCCGTCGCTGAGTCTGATGGCCTTGACTATCGCATCACGTTCTATA
>CAJTQH010000008.1:0-26104 GCA_910578305.1 uncultured Muribaculaceae bacterium | reverse complement strand
TCATCGAGCGTGTCGATGTGATGCTGCTTACGTCGATTATCATCGGATAGGGCAAGCAGCCGGCGCACTTTGGCTGTCAGATCGGCATTGTTCCACGGCTTGGTGATGAAGTCGGCAGCTCCATGATTCATGCCTTCCACTGCAAGCGGTATGGTGCCCCACGCCGTGATGAGTATCACCGGCAGCTCAGGACTCAGCACCTTGATCTTGCGCAGCAGTTCAATGCCCTGCTCCCCGGTGGTCGACAACGTGAGATTCATATCAAGAATAACAAGCCTTATTTTCCCACCACGCACAGCGTCGAGCATTTCGGCCTCGGTCGACACAGCCTTGCAGTCAAACCCCTTGCGAGTGAGAGCCAGACTTATGGATGTGCGCACTGCATTGTCATCGTCTACTATCAGTATCATAATACAAATTTATGATTTATATCCTAATTTTTCACCAACCGCTCAATATCGGCGTCGATATTGTCGTGGAGCATGTAGTCGTAAAGTGTTATCGAACGTATCTGGTACCAGTAGCTCCAGAATTTGTACAGTTCGTCGATGTACCGCCGCATGCACTCATCCTTACGTGTCTGCGAATCGTTGAGATCGAGAGTCGACATCTTGCCTATCATGAATGTCTGCACATTGGTGTCGTAGCGACGGCGGGCAATCTCGTTGGCCCGAGTGGCTATCTGCAATTGCTGTTGCTGGTTGCAGAAGCGCTCCACGAGCACAAACAGTTCCTGACTGAAATCCATGGACTCCTGACGTATGCGGCTCTCTGTGACACGCCGGTTGCTTTCGGCCACCTTCACCCTGCCCTTTCGTTTACCCCAGTCGAGCAGCGGTATGGAAAATCCTACCTCCACAAGCTGATTGCCACGCAGTCGGGCATACGCCTGTCCTGCGGTGGCGTCGGTACCGGTATATCCCACTTGCGCAAATATCTGTATCTGACGCAGATCGCCCTTGGCTTTTGCCACCTCGTATTCGGCTTCGAGCTGACGGCGGCGTATGTTGCGGGCAAATTTGTTGTTGGCCAGCGCACGGTCGAGCGCATCGGCATAGCTGATAGTGGCCACCGGCACCGACAGTGGCACAACAGGTATTATCTCCACATCATCTTCGATAGACAGGAACGACCGAAGAGTGAACATGCTGCTCTTCAGAGTGCTTTCGCAGTCGGTAAGCCCCGACTGAGCGTCGAGCATATTCAGTTCCATCTGCAACAGATCGTTCTGACTTATCTGCCCCATGACACGCTTTTCCTGAGCCACGGCATACAGCTTGCGGGCGTTGTCGAGATTCTGACGCGCAATGGCCAGATTTTCCCGACTGAGTATCAGGGAGAAAAACAGGTTGACCGTGACCATGGCCACATCCTCGGTAGCACTCAGAAACGCAGCCTTTGCCTCGGAATAGCGCACAGGCTCTATGCGACTGTTCCACTTCAGTGTGTTGACTCCGAATACAGGCTGTGTCAGCGTCAGCGCCACAGGTATGGTGAGGAATCTGTTGCCTCCACCCTCGCCGTACTGATGCATGAAGTCGAGCGACGACACAAGGCTCACCTTGCCGCCGGTAAGAGTGATGTTCTGCGTCACCGACAGCTGTGCCTGCACGTCGAGATTGTGGCTGCGCACAAAACTGTAGTTGCCGTCGGCATCCATATAAGGCGTGTATCGGTTGGCGTATGCCGGAGCTGTGGCCGTAAGCCCCACTTCGGGCAAGCGGTCGGCACGATATGTGCGCCATTGCCAATAGGCCGTCTTGAGTTCGTCGAGAGCTACGGCCGAATTGACACTACGCGTGCGGGCCATGACTATGGCATCGTCGAGCGTAAGCGACAGCTCTCGTGCGCTCCCCTCCGCAGAGGAGAGCCACGAAAGCATCATCATCAGTATGAAAAAGCGTGTCATTGGTCTTTAAGCGCATAAACCGGATCAACGTTCATGGCCTTGCAGGCCGGAAACCAGATACCGGCCACGATGAGAATGGCGAGCATGACAAACGTCACGGCCATGCTTTCATAGACCACCGTACCTGAATTGCCGAGATCCTCGATAAACGTAAACAGATTATAGTGCATCACGGCATAGTCGATCATCACGGCCGGCACTGTGGCCACGACGAGCAGCAGCATGCCTTCGCCTAAAAAACGCCTCAGAATATCGCGACGCGTGGCTCCGTTGACTTTCCGGATGGCGATCTCGACCACACGCTGCTGCGTGCGGAACCAGAACGAACCCAGAAATCCAAGAAATATCACCAACAGCAGAAAAACGGCGCATATCACAAAGTTGCGTATAGTCACATTAATATCTATGTGAGCCACATCGCGCATACGGTCAATGTGCGTCATACCCGACAGATATACATTGCCATGCTGCTTGTCGGCCGCAGTCAACGATTCGGCAAATTCCCGTTCCATGCCCGGCTTTACCCGTATTATAATCTGGTCGGGCCAATTGCTGTCGGATAGCGGCATGTATATCACTCCGGATGTCAGTGCCTCATAGTCAGTCCTCCGCATACCATAGGCAACAGCTCCCACATGCACCACTCTCGAAGAATCGTTACTGAAACGCAGATCCTTCCCCACAAAGTATTCCGGAGTATAAACTACCGATGAAGTCTGTTCGTCGAGCCCCGATATTATCACGTCGCCGCGCTCAATCATTCCGGCAAGCTGCTCGGTGGTCTCTCCACCCAGTCCTTCCAGCCGTATCATACGTATGATCTCGGGAGTCACCATACGCAGATTTCCATAGTAATATACCGAGTCGTTCTCACAAAGAAAATTCCCCATATAATTGTAGTTGTACGGCATGGCATTGAAGCCCATTCCCGCCTCCTCTACATATGGATTGCCACGCAAACCTGAAAGGAGCATGTCACGGTCAGTGCGATAAGAATGTACACTGTCGTAGGGTTGATAGAGCGGCGAATCCTTCCCGACGGCCCTGATGTCGGCCACATAAATTCCGGTCATGTCATAGCCGCTGTGACGCAGGCGTACATGCAGCAACCCACAAAGAAAGCTGAACAGCGCCCAGAGCACGCAGCTGACAATTACAAGCTCGACTATCATCCACAGGTTGCCGCGCCATTCATTGCACATTTGGGATATCAGATGTCTTTTCATTTTATTATTTACAGTTTATAGCGTTTACAGGATTCAGACGCGATGCCTGCCATGCCGGCACTGACGCGCTGAAAATATTAAGCACAAAGCAGACTCCAAGAGCTATCAGCACCGTTGTCCAGCTTAAAAGCGCACTGACGGCCGGAGTGTCGCCGCTACCGAAATTTTCCATGTTCTCATACAGGCCGCTGTATGTGGCCGCAAAGATCACACCGGCAATCACGCCTACAAGTCCGCCTGCCAGAGTGACAATAAAGTTCTCGGCCACAATATCTACAATGATCCTACGGCGTGTGCATCCGAATGCACGGCGAACACCGATCTCACTGATACGCCTGCGCATGCGGCTGTGAAGCATACTGCTCAGATTGATAGCCGGTACGATCAGAAGTATAGCGTATACAGCCAGCCTCATACGGCGTTCGGCCGATGGGTCGGGAGTAACATTGCTTCCGATAAGACCTCCGGCAACAGTCTCCCGGTCAAACGGCGATTCATGATACACCGTGCGCAAATTATGCTGCGCCAGTTCAGTGTCGAACATAGCATAGCGTCCTTTTACCTGCTCGCGGACACTACCAAAATCCACTCCGTCGCCGACAAGCAACGCCACGGCAATATTGCCCATATAATCGTTCCACTGCCCCGACTTGTCATCAGGTCCCGTGGGGAGGAATACATCGCCGCAAGCGGTTGTGGCGAGCGAGGAATTGTCACGTACCACACCGATCACCGTATAGGGTTTCTGGTCAACGAGAATCTGTCGGCCTGTCCACGGTCTGCCGCCGAACGCCTTCCCGGCAGTACTTTCCGACACCACAGCTACCGGCATCATGGCATCGGCCTCCTCTTTTGTATAGTACCGTCCTTCGACCAGCGTATGGTCGAAAATGCGAAAAAATTCGGCGTCGGCCTTGCGGCTTTTGGCAGAGAAAGCCTCATTTTGTCCGCTTTTAACATCGGATGGTTCGGCGCTAAGGCTGAAATAAGACGTATGTTCAACTCCGTCAAGGCCACTGTAAAGTTTTTCAGCGACATAATAGGACATCCCCGACGAAGAATTATTATTGCTGTTGTCGGTGCTTTCCGTATGCAGGAAAGCGCCTACCAGCAGATGGGCGCGACAACTTTCAGGTGCAAAAGGAATCACCTTCACCTGCTGCATCATCACCACCACCATGATAAGGAATACCGACAGTGCAGTGGCAATGAAAGAGACCCATGCTATCACCGGCTGATGACGCATGTCGTAATATATCTGTAGTAATTTCGTCTTCATATCCGATGTATCATGATATAATACGTCCGTCAAAGAATCGGATAATGCGATCGGTCTCCATGGCCTGCGACTCATTGTGAGTCACCATCATTATGGTTGTGCCGTCCTCTTGGTTGAGGTTGTGGAGCAGCGACATCACCTCGGCACCCATCTTGCTGTCGAGATTGCCCGTAGGCTCATCGGCGAGTATGATGGATGGAGTGCCCACTATAGCACGCGCTATAGCGACACGCTGGCATTGTCCGCCGGAGAGCTGCGAAGGCATGTGCTTCATACGGTGAGTCATCTCCAGACGGTCGAGCACCTCGGTCACACGACGGCGACGCATTGCCGAGTTCATGCCACTGCGGTAGAGCAACGGCAACTCTACATTGGCCGCCACATCGAGTGAGGGAATCAGATGAAAACTCTGAAACACAAAGCCCAGATTCTTATTACGGAAATGCGACAGCGAGGCATCGCTATAATTATCGAAACGCTCGCCAAGCAGACTCACCGTTCCTGACGTGGGTCTGTCGAGCAATCCTATCACATTGAGCAGAGTTGACTTTCCGCATCCGCTCGGCCCCATGATGCTAACAAACTCGCCGCGCTCCACCTCTATATTAACATTTTCCAGTGCGGTGGTCTCGATCTCCTTGGTGCGGTACACTTTACCTATACCGCTAAGTGTGATTACAGCCATAATTCAATCCTTGATCTTTAATGATTTTTTATTTTTATATATATCCATGTCGCTTATCACCACTTTATCGCCCGGACTCAGCCCCGAAAGCACCTCCACATAGTCGCGGTTGCTGTCGCCGACTCGCACGGTGCGACGTACCAGCCGGTCTGTACCTTCGAGCACAAACATGCGGTATTCACCGGGACCTTTGAAATATGCGCCCGATGGCATGCGCACCACATCATCCTTGTATCCGTATGTAACGCTCAGTTCGGACCGGAGGCCAGAACGCAGCCTTGAATTGCCCGGATCGTCGAGACTGACCACAAACGACACCACACCGCCCTTGGCCTGCGGAGTTATATTGGAAACAATGCCCGACAGCACCGCGCCACCGATACGCGCCTCCACACGCGATCCTATACCCACACGGTCGCTGCTGCCCTCGGCCACCTCTCCCATAATCTTGAACTTCGACAGATTGGACACCACGGCCACTTTCTCTCCGGCAGCGACCTGAGAGCCTATTTCGGTTACAATATACGTGAGCACACCATCGTGAGGTGCCGGTATCTGTCCGCGCCGCAATGTGGCCTCCATCAGAGCAATATCCTTCTCTATACTGCTAACACCGAGCTGCTGCACCTCTTCGGCCGCCCTACAGCGCAGTCGCTCGTTGGAAAGCCGCTCACGCAGCTGCCGGAGTTCGAGCACCGCCGTGGCACAGGCAGTTTCGGCCATACGCACACGCTCTCCGGTGCCACTGCCCAGACTGTCGAGCCTGCGCTCGTTGAGCACATCAATCTCCATACGGTTAACCTGCATTTCCTTAACCGATATCTGCATGGCCAATTCGCTCAACTGTGTCTGCGAGGCAAGCTGCAACTGCGACAGCTCCTGACGGCTCATGCGCAGGCGATCCAACATTTTTTCATATCCTGTCTGCTCGGCCGACAAATCAAGCTGCAACAACGGTGTGCCGGCTCTGACACTATCGCCCGACTGCACATACACAGCCTCCACACGGGTGGTCACAGGCGAATTGATAATTTCCTCATATGCAGGCACCACACGTCCGGAAGCCGTAACGGTTGTCTCAAGTTCACCAGAGTCCACTTGTGCCAGACGTATATCCCGACGGTCAATGTTTTTCTCAAGACCCGTCAGCAACACACAAGTGCCGGCAACCAGGCAAAAAGCCAACACGCCATATCTGCACCATCGCCTGCGCGCCATGCGTTGCAATTCTTTTTTGTCTATCTTCCTATCCATGCCACAAATATAGCCCGGAAACGCACCCCCTGTCAACCACACCTGTAAATCAACAAGTTGCAACCGACAAAATGTCCGAATGCGTACATCGCCACATTTCTACCGACATGAAACAGCAAAACCCCTCACCGTAGTGAGAGGCTTCACACATTATATTAAATATCAAATAAAATCCCAGTCTACTTATCGACAAACTCGCGGATCTTATCCACAAGCTGCTCGCGATGATGCAGACCGCTGGCACGCCATACCGGATCACCGTTTTTGAATATTATAAGCGTAGGTACCGACTGCACCCTGTAAAGAGCCGACAACTCCGGATCAGCGTCAACATCGATCTTGATCACATTGGCTTCATCGCCCACGTCCTGCTTTACCTGATCCAACACAGGCGACTGCATCTTGCACGGACCACACCAGGTGGCAAAAAAATCGACAAGTGTAGGCTTAGACCCACTTATTATTTCTTTAAAATCTTTCATAATACTATTAATTTGTTGGTTACATAAGTCTACAATCACTAACAAATTTGCGTTGTCAAAAGTTTGCAGCCCGTCTATTCACTAAAAAAGTTTTGCATGTATTACCGATTATGGTTATTTTTGTAGCGCAAACCGCATGTAACACTTATGGCACGCATCAACCTCAAAGGCATGGGGGTAGCATTGGTAACCCCTTTCAAAGCAGACAAATCCATTGACTTCGACGCTCTGGGCACGATAATCGAATACCAGATTCAAAACGACGTGGACTATCTCGTGGTTCTTGGCACCACATCCGAGAATCCCACACTCGACGCGCATGAACGTCAAAGCATAAAAGACTTCGTGGTAGAGAGATCCGCGGGTCGTGTGCCGCTCGTACTCGGATGCGGTGGCAATAACACGGCTGCCATAGTGCGCGAACTTGCCTCCATCGACACCTCCAAATTTTCAGCCATCCTGTCGGTAGTGCCCTACTATAACAAGCCTTCTCAGGAAGGCATCTACCAACACTACGCCGCAGTGGCTCAAGCATCGCCGCTGCCTGTGATTCTGTACAACGTGCCCGGACGCACAGGAGTGAACATGACCGCCGAAACCACACTGCGCCTCGCATCCGACTTTCCAGACAAGATAGTGGGTATCAAAGAAGCGTCAGGCAATATGGTGCAGGTCGACGAAATAATAAAACACAAACACCCCGACTTCATGGTGATCTCAGGCGACGATGCCGTTACATTCCCGCTCATCACTCTTGGCGCAGTGGGAGTGATATCGGTAATAGGCAATGCATTTCCCCGTGAATTTTCACGAATGGTACGTCTGGCTCTGGCCGGAGACTACGCATCGGCCCGCACCATTCACCATCGGTTCAACGACCTGTTCGGCCTGCTGTTTGTCGACGGCAATCCGGCCGGTGTCAAATGCGTGCTTCATGCCATGGGATATTGCGAAAACGAACTTCGTCTGCCACTCGTGCCCACGCGAATCACCACTCATGAAAAGATACGCTCCGTGCTCGACTCTCTTCAATAAGAGTCATATTTACGGCCACCCGCTTGCATATCTGAGCAAAAAGCCATAACTTTGCACCCCAAGCAGCAGAAATCAGAATTTTCGGTCCGGTAGCTCAGCTGGATAGAGCATCTGCCTTCTAAGCAGACGGTCATGGGTTCGAATCCCGTCCGGATCACCAAAGAGGTTGTGTCAATGACACAGCCTCTTATTTTATCACAACCATACGAAAAACACAAAACAATGCCCACGGCTCGTATATGAGGGCTTCTCACGGGAGCGAACAAGGCGTTTCATGAATCACTGAGACTTAACACCAATGCCGCTCGTCTGTGTGATACATCTACATTCATGCGCGGATAAATATTTGTGCTCTTATTCCGCCCTCCTTGCAGTGGCTTCCATCTATCCGCGAAGCTTTATGAGGCTTCTTAAAATCGGCAGTTCACCGAAAGACAATGTTTTGCCTTTTAACTTAGTTTAACTAATGGGGGGGGGTAAAAGTAACATTTTTTATACTTTTGCAGATGGTTTTATGCAAAAAACTATTAACGGGGATGGTGCATCGCTTTTATTCCATAGAGACACCTTGCAATGGATACGGCTTATGTGCCTCTCTAAATTTCATATTTTGAAAACGTCCGAGATAAAGCCGTAACAACAATTGTATAACGATAATAACCTATGAAAAAGTGTATCATGATGCTTGCCTACATGCTTGTGTTCATGTTTGCAAGCGCAAAAGCCCCTGAAGTAACCGATGTATCGGTATCCGGTGAAGGTGTTGGCAATGGCGGTCGCCCGGTGCTCACCGTAACCTGTTCGGCAAAGAAAGCTGATAAAGTGACAGACAATGACTTGCGCCGTTGCGCTATCCGTAATGTGCTGTTCAAGGGCTGGGTCGACAAATCAAACACCTCATCGTTTGATGCATCGGTCAACCATCCTGCAGTGGCCGGCAATCCAGATGTAGAGACTCAGCATGCCGATTATTTCACCGATTTTTTTGCAAGCGGCGAAGCTGAAAAGTATGTCGACATACTGCCTGACACACGCACGGTAATGAAAAGCGGAAAGGTTTATCATGTGAGCCAGATGGTTTCGGTCAATGTCCCCGCACTTCGTCAGAAACTGGAAAGAGACAACATAATCAAATCACTCAGAAGCGGATGGTAAAAGACATGAAGAAAGTAAGTATCCTAATCGTCATGCTGGTGCTCGCCTTCTATGCGTTGGGGCAAGACAATCAGCTCAAGCGCATACCGGACAAGGGCTATGACCCCAACCAGCAACAATACACTCAGTTTGAACGTTCGGTGTGGTTCAGTGCCGAGGTACTCGGAGGAGCATCCTGCCATCTCAAAGGTCACAATATGGGCTTGGTAGAGCTTGACTTCACTGTGGGCTATCGTTTCAGCCAGTATCTGAAGGTAGGTGTGGGTCTTGGCCCGCGCTATTATATCGATCAGGGCAGTCTGCGCCGTTCGGACATAAAATGGGGTATGCCTGTTTTCGCCACAGTCCGTGGCAATCTCATACCCGGCAAATACCGTAGCGTGGTTCCTTATTGGGGCATAGAAGTCGGAGCATCGGTGCGCGACGGGGCATTCTTCCGTCCATCGCTGGGTCTGCGTATAGGCGAGCCACGTCAGGCATTTACGATAGCATTGAGCTATATGGGACAAGATATATCCACGTATAACAATGAGATGAAAAAAGCAGGCAAGTTTACAAATTTTGCCTGTCTGCGTCTCGGATATGAATTCTGACAATTATGAAAAATGCAGTAATGATTTTAACAGCAGCCTGCGCATTGGCCGCCGGGATGAGTTCCTGTTCAAAAAAGGTGACTAAGGTAACAAGTGCTGCCGCCTATACCAATTTTGAGACTACCTGTTTGGGAATAGAACATGACGGGTCACAGACCCTACGCGCATGGGGCAAAGGGACTTCAAAGGGCGATGCAATAGAGCAGGCCAAGAAAAATGCTGTCTACGATGTGCTTTTCAAAGGCATCAAGGGAACAGGAGAGTGCAATCAGACACCTCTTGTACTTGAAGTCAACGCCCGCGAACGTTATGCCGAGTATTTCAACCCGTTTTTCAGTGACGGCGGTGAATACCGCAAGTTTGTCAAAGAGGAGAAAGGCAATGAGGCAAGCCGTCTGGAATCCAAAGGTCGTTCGATGACCAACTACGGCATCATCGTCACCGTCGACCGAGAGAAACTCCGCCACCAGCTTGAAATGGACGGGGTGCTGAAAGAAGGCACAAAATATTGAAATGACAATACTATATAACGGCAAAACAACCGAAATCCAAACTAAGATTTTATAGACTTACACATGAAAACAATCGCAAAATTACTTATGAGCACAGTTGCCATCATTTCTTTTCAGTATGTGATGGCCGCTCCTCCAAAACTCATGATAGTTCCTGATAAAACATGGTGCATTGAGAAGGGCTATGTAATTGAATCCGAGCGTAACGGCAAGAAGGTTCTTCGCGAGGATTATGACCGGGCGTTTGTAGATTCAGACTTCAATAACGTCCAACTTGCCATAGCCCAGATTATGGCTGAACGTAATTTCCCCGTAGTCAATGGTCAGGCACAGGCTGAAACAGATGATGAGGACGAAATGTTTGACGAGGCCTTTGAAGGTGCAGAGACAGGTTCGGGGGTCCAGACCAATGCTTACGATGAACTACTCAAACGCAATAAACCCGATATCACACTCAAAATTGGCTGGAACGTCAACAATGCCGGTTCAATCTATTCGGCAGACTATCGTATCGAAGCCATTGACACCTATTCCAACAAATCGGTAGCTCCTATCGCAGGCCAGACAGGCGAAGTGCGCCGCACAGTGCCTCTGAGCGTGGCTCTCAAGCAGACAGCCAAAGGAAATATGGATGATTTCTGCACCAAACTTCAGACTTATTTCGACGATATTCAGACCAATGGACGTGAAATTCGCTGCGACATCCGCATTATCGACAATGGCTCCGGTGTAACCATGAATCAGGAATTCGAAGGTCTGGAACTTTCAGAAATTATCTACAACTGGATTAGCGACAACTCTGTCAATCATCAGTTCAACCAGCGTTCAAGCGGTCGCAACATGGCCCGCTATGACCAGATACGCATACCGCTAAAGGACGCCAACGGACGTCCGATGGATGCTTCTCGCTGGGTAAAAGGACTTCAGGAAAAGCTCAAGTCATTAGGTATTGTCTGTGAGAACGCATCAACCGGTCTTGGCGCAGGCCGCCTTTATATCGGTGAAAAATAAACATCTTAATACGAAGACTATGAAATTTAAATTCCGACAGATAATGCTCAGTGCCGCTATGGCTGCCGCATCGATGGCCGCTTCGGCCGCAGACTGCGAAATCGGCATGGGAATTGCCCCAATAATGGAGGGCGACCAAGTCCCGGCGTCAATATCCCGCAAGCTTGAGGCCAAGCTGAAGATGGCACTGACTCACGTAGGGGTTGCCGCAGGCGACTATGACTGCCAGTTTTTCCTTACAGGTCGTTTTGATCAGGCTTTCAGCCAGGAGGCCGGCGGTGTGGGTGGACGTGTATTGGTGAAAACAGATCTTCAACTTGCCATTTGTGACGGCGAGAACCGCAAGGTGTTTGCCACAGCAACGTTTCCCCTCAAGGGTGTGGGAGCCACCGACGAGCAGGCTCTCACCCGCGCTTTGGGAAGCCTAAATGCCAAGAATCCGGAATTCATAAACTTTGTGGAAACCGGCAAAGCCAAAATCATAGATTATTTTGACAAGAACTATCCCACTTACATAGCCAAGGCTCAGAAAGCTCTGAATGCCCGTAATTATGACGAGGCTCTTTATTGGTCTACCGCCGTACCCGAGTGCTGCGCCGGATTTGCACAGGCATCAACGCTTGCCGACGATATCTACACCGACAAAATCAACTATGAAGGTGCCATGCTTCTTGCTCAGGCAGAAGGCGAATGGGCCGCAAATCCGACTGATGCAGGCGCGAGTGCCGCTTACCGCTACCTCAGCCAGATTGATCCGTCGGCCTCCTGCTATTCGCAAGCTAAAGCTCTCGGACAGGAAATGGCCAAAGTAGTCAAGCAGAACTATGATTTTGAGACAAAGGAAAAATACCGGAATGCTGTCGATCTTGAAAAACTGCGCATCGAGGCCGCCCGTAAAGCCGCTGTGGCATGGGCACAAAACCAGCCCAAGACAGTAGTCCGCAACAACTGGATCGTGTGGTGAACTCTGAACTACAAACCGAAAAAACTAAATAACATCCTAATATAAAATATACCCATGAAAATTAACAAAGTAATTTTAGTAGGTGCCGCTATGATAATGCTTGCAGGTACTGCATCTCTGAAAGCTGATGACACCAAGTTTATGCGTAGTTCAATCTACACAGTTCTTGTCAATTCAAATGAGCAGAACACCCGTCTTGACAATGAGGCAAAAGAAACCGATCCCGAAGGTTATGCACAGACCCTCCAGGAATCAGATCTGAAAAGCCTCGGATGTGTGCCTTCCCAGATATTCCCCACACTTGCGATTCCCGAACAGTTCAATGACCATAATCTTGAATGGCGTATCATAGACTTTGACAGCCTGACCAGCGGTATGACCGAAGAGGAAGCCAAAGCCGCACGGCCACAAGGCGGTGGCGCAGGAAAGTTTATGAAAAGCCTTGGAGCATCTGCACTTGGTGGAAATTCTTCGATAGTCCGTGTGGAAAAGGTAGATGACTATATGCATGCGGCTGTCAATAAATTTCTATCAGAAAACAATGTTGCCGCCCATATGGTGGCCAAATGGTACGGCTATAATCCCGAAGGCACCCCGAAATTCAATACCGGCCTGATTCAGGAACGCGGTCTTGAGAACGCATCAGCATCTGAACTCGCTAAGGCAAACGCCAACGCTGAATTTAAAGCGATGCTCTCATCACAGGGCTTCGAGCTTCTCAATAATACATTCGTAGTGGCTACCAACCTTCGTTTCCGCAATAACAAGGCTCTCGCCAAGGAAATTTCCGAACTCGCCGGTGCTGCAGCCGCAGCAGCAGGTTCCAGAATGGGAGCATTAGGCGGTCTTGCAGCCATGGGAACCCAGAAAGGGGTCGAGGCTTCGCTCAACGCGCTGATGAAGGATCTTTACTCAGTAACCGCCGTGACCAATCTTTATAAGCTCGACTGGAACGATGATATCGACATGGCTCTCAGCGACAAGGTGCTTTACAATGAAAATGCCACTCTTCAGGATCTTCTCGATGCAGATCTCTGTAAACTTACTTACATAGGACAGACCAAGGCTCGCTCAGGAGTGAAGAAAGATAAAGAAAAGACTCTCGACCAGCTTACAGCTTCCGCTACCGCTCGAGCCATAGACAAGACTCTTGCCAAACTTCAGGTTGAAAACGAAGTGTTCCGCACCACAGTGCCTGTGTCGAAATCGGCTGAAGGTTTCGTATATGCTAAAATCGGATCAAAGGAGGGCGTTTCCGAAGGTGACGAATATGAGGTACTCGAACAGCAGCTCGATCCCAAGACCAACAAGGTAGTCTACAAGAAGGTCGCTTCTGCCAAGGTAGAAAAGGGCGGTGTATGGTTCAACACTACCGGTGCAGAGGAAATCATAGCTAACGCTGAAGAAGCTGAGGCAGAAGCCATGAAGGCCGCACAGGAACTCGGATATACCAAGCTGAAAGTCGGGAAAAAGAATGATTTCTCAGGCTACTATCTCCGCTTGTCCAAGAAGAAAGGCAAGATTGAATAATGCCGATACGTATCGAAGATGAGATTGACTCATGTCAATCAATCACACGCAGCCTCTTATTGTAACCGGCTGAAAATATCACCTAAAGCCCTGACTTTTACAAGCCGGGGCTTTGTCATATCAATCAAAATGTGTTATTTTGCGTGTAATCATATCTATGCCCATGAAATCGAAAGTCACCTTCAGCAGATTTACGACAGCCATAACCGTGATCATCTTCGTAGCGTTTTACATAGGGTGCATCTCGTCGATACACAACAAGCCGGCCTTTTTCATATTGCTATCAATCTACGTGTTACTGATAGCCTGCGCAGTCTTGTTTGGCGCGGCCTATATAGAAGCGGATGCCGACTATATTGTAATGGGAAGCATATTGAGGCGCAGAAAAATACCGATACGCAATGTGGCAAGTGTGGAACTGTTCAAACCGACCATGGGCGCGATAAGAATCTTTGCATCCGGTGGGTTCATGGGGTATTGGGGCTTTTTCATAGAGAATGATATAGGAAGATATTATGCTTTCTATGGCAAAGCTTCCGATTGTTTTCTAATACGAATGAAAGACGGCGCCAAATATGTGCTCGGCTGCAACCAGCCGCACAAAATGGTCGAATATATACAATCGCAACTGCAAAAATCATGAGACTTAAAAGATCAATGTTTCTTCTGGTTTTTGCCGTGTCATGCCTGATGGCTGCGGCAACGACAAGTTTTACTGCGGTCAGAGGCGTATGGGCCAATGACAATGCCGAGGCTGTAATAACAGACTCAGTGTGCATATTTTTTGCCAAATCCAACAGTAACATGTTTGCCGTACTCGAAATTCCGTCGGCCGGTATCTATCACCGCACGGTCTTTGAAAAGGACGGATCGGTCTCTTCCGACACTCTTCCGACTCCGCTTGAAATCAAGGCTGCGGACGGAGTGATTGAGATCTGCGGCGAGCGTCTAAAGAAGATCGAGGTTATTGATATTGCAGCGCCGTATGATATGACTGAATGCAAGTACAGGCTTGACGTGGGCAAATGCTTGCAGGAGTGGCGTCTCGGCACTAAATACGGCATCCAGAACAATATGCCTTATTGTGAAATAAATACAAACAGGCACATGTTTGTCTATCTGGTGAATCCGGCAATGGTGTATATACGGGCCGCAGCTACACGCAACAACAATGGCGGCACGCTGTTTTTCCAAAACATCCGCATGATGAAGAACCGTAATACCGGGGAGTTTACCATGAATATTGTGCCGCAAAATTTCAACACAGCCAAAAACGATCTTGAAATAGACCTCTCAAAGTTCAACCCAAAGGCTTGCACATTCAGTCCGGACGGAGGCATATACTGGTCGCTGATCTCTTTCGCTCCAGACCAGATACTTCTGAACGGCTGCGGAGAGACCTATCAGGTATCGCGCCCAACAAAGGACGCTCCTATAAACGAGTGGATCAGATATAATCCGTACAGCGGAGCTGATTTCAGTGTCGAACTGATGAAGCAGGCGTTCCAATAGGCCGCTCATCATATGATTTTGGACAGCCAAGGTCTTTTACATCTGAGACCAATGGCGTGAAATAAGTGCCTGCATCAATTTGCATAAGCTAACATACTCAACAAACGGGTGATCAGTTGCGAGGAGGACGGCCGCCGAAGCCTCCAGGACCACCCGGACCGCGCCATGCGTTACGGTCGGCAGGCTCATTGCCGCGCCCGAATGTGTTGAACTTCCATGAGACTGTGACCATGAAGTAGCGCGAAAGTCCGTTATAGCGTATGTCGTCGATATAGTTGGCAGTAACGCTGCGGGATATGTTGGTGCGCTGCTGCAGCAGGTCGTAAGCCTTGAGGGTAAGTGTGAGCGACTTGTCGCGGAGGAACTGATAGGCAATCGAGGCATTCCACATCCATTCGTTTTTATCGTAGCCCTGCGAGTAACCGCTTGTGGCGGTGTATGTGAGATCGGTATTGAGAATCACTCCTATGGGTGTATAGTAGTAGGCGGAGAATGTGCCACCATAGTTGTGAACGGTCATGTTTCCGGCGCTCTGAAGCGAGTTGGTGGTGTACTGGAGCGAGTAGCGCGGTCGCAGTTCGAACTCAAGATTGTCGGGGCGGAACGATATAGCCGGCATGATGTTCCACATTAGCGAACCACTGCGGTTGCGCATGCCGTTGTTGAAGCCTACGCGCTGATTGTACATTGTAAACATGTGTGCCGACACCTGCCATGCCTTGTTGCGCAGCGGCTGCGAGAACATTGCCATGATACGTCCGCTCCACACGCCGTTGACGTTTTCATAAGTGGTGACCTGTCCGCCGGTCTCGGGATTGAATGTGGTTTTCGACACGATGGAGTTCTGTGACAGTTCAAAGTTCGACATCAACATTAACGACCGCTGATGATCGGCGTTGAAGTCCTGAAAACGTACGCGCAGATAGTGAGTGAACGACGGATCAAGATTGGGATTACCTATCACTACGCGCATGGGGTCGGACATGTCGGCCACCGGCTGGAGCTGCGACATGGACGGCTGCGAGGATCGGCCCATGTAGTTCATGTTGACCGAACGGTTGCGCCCCATGCGATAACGGTAGCGCAGAAACGGAGCGTAATTCCATACCCAGCGTGTGGGTATGCTCTTGGCATCGTTGATCAGGTTATCGCTTTTTGACATCGTAGGCACAAACGACAGACCGGCTTCCAGGTTGTGAAGTTTCGACACATGACGATAGCCTATACGTATGTCCTGATTGAAGAAATCGTTGCGAAAACGGTTGCTTAGAGTATCATTGTATATGAGCTGAGTGTAGTCCACCTCAGGCATTCCGCCTATCTCGGGATAGTAGAGCGGATGGTCGTAAACAATCTTGTCGGCATTGTTCCAACGATACTGCACACGATAGGCAAATGTGAGGAAGTTGCCTTTGGATGGATCGCCGAGCGGCTCGACCCACGTAAGACGTGCCTGCGCCATGTCGCTCCAAGTATGATTGTCGGCATACTGATCATACAGATCCAGTGAGTCGCCGTAGTTGAAGAAGCGGTTGAGCGAATAGGTGTTTTCATATTCGCGCACATTGGAGTGCTGATAACGCAGATTGACCGAATATGAGCGTCCCGGCTTGTTTTTGAAATTGTGGCTGTAGATAAGCGACGCTCCGAACTCCAGCGATTTGCCATCGGCATTCGATCTGTTGAGTGTGCGGCTCACCGGCGAACGAAGTGCGTTACCGGCAAGTATCATGGTGGAGTCGATGCTCCATGAGTCGTTGATATTGTAGGAGAAATTGGGCCGGAATTCGAGGGTGTTGAACGAGTCCGGCTTCCAGAGCACGCGGAAGTCACCGCGCAGATTGTGGCCCTTATCACGTGTGTGCTTGCCGGTGTTGGCAAACGAAGTTGAATCGGCAAACAGATACTGACGCTCCTGCGACTGTATGGTATTGCGATCGGAGTGCGAGTACATGAGGTCGCCGCCCACACGCAGTATCTCGCCACGGCCCACATTGAAGTTGATGCCGAAGGCCTGCGAGGTGTTTATGCCGTTGGTGCCTCCGAAACGGCGGAATCGGGAGCCGTTGGAGTCGGTAAATCCGAGTTCGTTGATATTGTTGAAATTGCCAAGAAGGGTTATCTGATTGTCGTTCCAGAAGCGATTGACATTAAACGATCCCATATATCGGCTGTCGGTGCCGTATCCGGCCTCGGCAGTGCCGAAATAGCCATTTTTCATGCCTGGCTTTACTGTAAGGTTTATCACGGTCTCGTCCTCACCGTCGTCCACACCGGTAAGACGTGCGAGATCGCTTTTGCGATCCACCACCTGTAGTTTATCGATCATATTGACAGGCAAATTCTTAGATGCTACTTTAGGGTCATCGCTAAAAAATTCCTTGCCGTCGATGAGTATCTTTGTCACCTCTTTGCCGTTGGCCGTGATCTTACCTTCGGAGTCGACTTCCACACCCGGCAGTCGCTTGAGCAGATCCTCCACCACGGCATTGGGCTGTGTACGATAGGAATCGGCATTGTATTCCACCGTGTCTTCGGCCACCTTTATCTGAGTCTTGACAGCCGTGACATTGACCGCGCCAAGCATGATCGACGACTCACCGAGGCGTATGGCGGGCACGTTGACCGAAGCCCCGTTGCGCACATCGATATCGGTATAGGAAGTGTTGTAGCCAAGATATTCGGCGGCCACGATGTAGCGGCCGTTGGACACGCCCGCGATAGTAAATACGCCCGAGGCATTGGTCTTTACTCCTTTGACGAAAGTGGAATCCTTAGCAGTGAGTATCCTCACGGTGGCCTGAGGCAGAGGCTCGCCTTTGTCGTCGGACACAGAGCCTTTTACTACCGCAGCCATGACCTCAGGTGTGGTGAATGCTGAAATCAGTGCCACGGCTATTGTTAAGAAGAATTTGTACATATTGGTGCTTTAAATCATTTTTACCTTAAAATTGACACACAAAGTTACAAATAGTTTAATCGGGATGCGTCAAAAAATGCGCCGATAACAGAAAAAGCCTGATTTTCATATATACACTCGTAATATTTAACCTTTAATCACATTTGTCGTGGCGGTGTGCTTACCGACGAGGCAATGGATGCGACAGCCTTTGTAGAAACGTGCGACGGCAAGGATGCCGTCCCTCCTATATGGGTGCGCAGTCTTTTTGTTGGCTTTAGAGGGAGCGGACGCGCTGATGGCGCGTCCACACTGTTTATCAGCGTTTTAAATCATCATCTCTCGACGAATTTCGGCTTTGGTGGAATTGCGACGGCAGGGATGCCGTCCCTCCTATATGGGTGCGCAGTTTTTTGTTGGCTTATTGGGAAACGATTTTGTTTGGAACGCGAGGGCTGGAAGCCCTCCCTCCTGTGCTGGTGAATTGGATGAAAAAACGACAGGCGAGTGGAATCCACTCGCCTGTGCGTAATATATAATGAGATTTAAGCCTAATGGCTATGTGCGTGTTACCAGATGATCACACGCTCTTCTACCGGACGCCACATGGGCTGATCTTCGGTGATGTTGAATGCCTTGAAGAAGGGCTCAAGGTTTCGCAGGGTCACATTGACACGGTTTTCGCCAAGTGAGTGCACGTCGCCGGTTGTGAGCGAGCGTATCTCCTCGTCGCGAATGTTCTGTCCCCAAAGGTTGGCATAGTTCATGTAGAATACCTGCGCAGGAGTGAAGCCTTCGATGGTCTCAGTAGCTACATCAACGCCTTTTTTCTTCTGAGAGTCGAGGAATGCGGTCATGGCTACGCGAAGACCGCCCTGGTCGGCAATGTTCTCACCCATGGTGTAGGTGCCGTTGGCGTGGAGGCCGGGGAGCACTTCCACTTCGTCGAACTGAGCACCGAGACCTTTGGTCTTGGCTGCGAAAGCCTCGATATCTTCGGGAAGCCACCAGTTGATCATGTTGCCGTCGGCGTCGAAGTTGCGACCCTGGTCGTCGAAGCCGTGAGTCATCTCGTGGCCGATAACCACGCCTATACCGCCGTAGTTTTCAGCATCGGACGACTGCGGATCAAAGAAGGGTGCCTGAAGGATGGCTGCCGGGAACACGATTTCGTTGGCGAGCGGGTTGTAGTAGGCGTTGACAGTCTGAGGTGTCATGCCCCACTCTGTGCGGTCGACGGGCTTGCCCCACTTCTTGTAGTACTCTTTCTGGTGCCACATGCCCACGTTGTGCATGTTTTCGTAGTAAGAGAGTTTGGGATCAATCTCCATGGTGCTGTAGTCTTTCCATTTGTCGGGATAGCCGATCTTAACGGTAAAGGCGTTGAGCTTCTTGATGGCGTTGAGCTTGGTATCGTCGGTCATCCAGTCGAGATTGAGGATGTGCTTGCCGAGAGCGGTGCGGAGATTTTCCACGAGACCGATCATGTAGTCTTTGGAGGACTGGGGGAAGTACTTCTCTACATAGAGCTGGCCCACGGCCTCGCCCATGGCACTTTCAGTAGCGCCAAGAGCACGCTTCCAGCGGGGACGCTGCTGCTGGACGCCGCTCATCACCTTGCTGAATTCAAATGCTGCGTCGGTGAAGTTGTCGCTGAGTTTGCCGGCAGCCTGAGCCACATATTTCCACAGGTAGTAGTCTTTAATCTCACGATCGGTGAGCGATGCCAGCAGATTGTCGGCCTGCTTCACGGTCTTGAGGTCGGTGACAATGACCTGCTCGGGCGATTCGATGCCCATGGTCTCGACGAAGAAGCGATCCCAGTTGATGTGGGGATACATCTCCTTGAGCTGAGCAAATGAGCGGGGATTGTACATGGCTGGGATGTCGCGGCTTTCTTCGCGAGTCTTGGTAGAATCGGCGATGGCAGTCTCGATCTTCATCACGTTTTTCATGATGCGGTTGGCTTCTTTTTTCTTGAAGCCGGCATTCATCATCTGCTTTACGATGAGTTTCTGATAGGCTTCGCGCACTTCTTTGTTGCGCTTGTCGTTGAGCAGGTAGTAGTCGCGGTCGCCCAGACCGATACCGCCGCCGCTCACATACATGGCGTAGACCTTGGAGTTGGCAAGGTCTTCCTGAATGCCTGCACCGAAGAAGGGGCTTGCATAGTTGGCATGCATCCACATGAAGAGGTCTTCCATGCCTTCGGGAGTGGTGGCCTCGATCTTTTTGAGGTCGGCCTGAATGGGAGCTGCGCCTTCGGCATTGCGACGCACCGAGTCCATAGCCTGATTGTAGATGGTAGATACCTTGAATGCCACTGTACCGAGCTGAGGATCAGTGGCGGCGAGTCCGAGCACAAGGTTTTTCACACGCATCTCGGAAGTGTCGGAGAGGACGTTGAACTTGCCGTAGCGGGCATGTTCAGGAGTAAGAGGATTGGCATCCTGCCACTTTTTGTTGACATGACGGTAGAAGTCTGTGCCGGCAGGAATTGAATTGTCGATCTGCTTGGCATCAAGACTGTGCAGATGCTCCTGGGCATTGGCGCCGGAGGCAGCTGTAAGTGTCAGAGCCATAGCGAAAGCAAAGTTTTTAATGTTCATATTGGTAATTAATGAGTTGAGTGTATTATTCAGATATTTCCACCACATCAGCCGGGCTTCACGGCCGTATAGATGATACACGTGCCGAATGTGAGCTGACGCCACTGTGCGTTGTCGAATCCCGCCTGACGCATGAGCGCTGTCATGGCGTCGCGCTGCGGCACTGCGGCTATGCTTTCGGGCAGATACGAATATGCTCTGACGTCTTTCGACACCAGCCGTCCCACAGCCGGTATGATGTGACGGGTATAGAGATTGTAGAGCGGACGTATGACGGGCGATGCGGGCGTGGATAGCTCGATGACCATGATGGTACCTCCCGGCCGGAGCACACGCAGCATCTCGACATAGCCCTGATGCAAGTTTTCGAAATTGCGCACACCATAGGCCACGGTGACAGCATCGAACACTCCGTCGGCAAACGGCATGTTAAGACAGTCGCCGGCCGTAAGGGTAATGCGACTTTCAAGCCCGGCTTCACGGATCTTCCGGCGGCCGACTTCTATCATTCCCTCCGACAGATCGATGCCCGTGATGGCCTGCGCATCGGTGCGTCGGGCCATGAGCATGGCCAGATCACCTGTGCCGGTGGCCACATCAAGTATGGCATCGTGGGGCCGACGGCGCAACATGTCCACGGCCTTGCGACGCCATCGACGGTCGATGCCGAAGGTCATGGCGCGGTTCATGAAGTCGTAGGCAGGCGCAATGTTGTCGAACATCTCACGCACCTGCTGCGACTTGCTCCGCCGGTCATCGCGGTAGGGATTGATGTGCTCGCAGTCCATCCGCTATCACTTGTTGATATTCTGCAGGCAGTCGAGCACGTTGACGGCGATGCGGTCGGTGAGATCGGCTTCGTCGGCTTTTACAAATGTCTGTCCGGTAACACGCTCGTACAGCTCGATGTAGCGGTCTGACACCATCTGAATGAATTCGTCGGTCATCTCAGGCACCTGCTGGCCTTCGCGGCCCATAAAGCCGTGATCGATAAGCCACTGGCGCACGAATTCCTTCGACAGCTGACGCTGGGGCTCGCCCTTTTCGAAGCGTTCCTGATAGCCGTCGGCATAGAAATAGCGCGACGAGTCGGGGGTGTGTATCTCGTCGATCAGATACACCTTGCCGTCGTGTTTGCCGAATTCGTATTTCGTATCTACAAGTATCAGGCCTTTTTCAGCAGCCATCTTGCTTCCGCGCTCAAACAGGCGGCGTGTATAGTCTTCCATCACGGCATAGTCTTCGGCGCTTACAATGCCCTGGGCTATAATCTCTTCGCGCGAGATGTTTTCGTCGTGACCGGCATCGGCCTTGGTGGTGGGAGTGATGATGGGCTCGGGGAAGCGCTCGTTTTCACGCATGCCATCGGGGAGTTTCACACCGCATAGCTCGCGGCATCCTGCCTGATATTCACGCCATGCGCTGCCTGTGAGGTAGCCACGGATTATCATCTCCACACGAAAGCCTTCGCAACGTATGCCCACGGCCACCATCGGGTCGGGAGTAGCAAGTTTCCAGTTGGGCACTATGTCGGCTGTGGAGTCGAGGAAGTATGTTGCGATCTCGTTGAGCACTTGACCCTTGTAAGGAATGCCCTTGGGGAGAATAACATCGAATGCCGAGATACGGTCGGTGGCGATCATTACCAGTGTGTCGGATCCGATTGAATACACATCGCGTACTTTTCCGTGATACACTGCTGTCTGATTTGGGAAATGGAAGTCGGTATTAACCAATGCTGTAGCCATAATATTGAGGATGTGGGTGTTAAGTAACTACTATTATGGCGCGAAGTTACTCAAAAAATCCCTCCCGCACAAGCCCTCCACCAATTATTTGCCTATATCGGATTCTGAGCGTGTGTAGAGGATCTGCACTTTAGTCCGGTGAGTGTCGGAGTGGTGAGAGCCGTGTAATTTCCAGGCACTGGATAATCCTATTTGGTCCTATTTGTTTGTGTGTTTATTATTATTCGACTGCATTTTGTAGATTTGCAGAGTATATTTAAATAAATTGAGCATGAAGAAATATTCTTTGTTTTACGTTTTGATGGTTACGGCCATTTCTCTTTTGGCGATGTGTGGTGTTTCATGTAATTCCCATTCCAAGGAAATTGAAAAAATGACGAATGATCTTCTTAACGGTCCGATAAGTAGCCAAGGCGAAGAGGGCTCGTGGGTCATGGAGTATGAGTATGATTTTTTGGACGATATCAAGCTGGGGTGCAGAGAACATCTGAGACTTTATAAAAACGGTAAGTTTAAAGAACTTACGGAGTATTATTATTCCGGTCAGTTGATGGCTACGTGTGAGTTTACGGGTGAATGGTCGGTCAAATATGATAATGATTATGGGACTTTTTTCTTTGATCAGGATTATGAAGACGATATGATTATCAAAAATATTAATTTCCAGGATGACTGGTTTAAGAAATTTGATACCGATTTGCGTCTGACCCGAAATGGTGATGTTAATACCTATAACGATTATGATGAAAATACGGTTTTCGGTAATGAAATCATTGATTGCTCGCCGAACATATTGTTGCTTAAGGATTTGGCAAATGACGAAACCTATAGATATGAGCCGGATGTGAAATATCTATAATATGGCGTAGATTCCTGCGAAGTTTCATGAAATTCCCTTCCACACAAATTCCCAGCCAATTATGCTCCCCGCTTTTGCGCAATTTATTGATGGGCGTATGGATGAAGTGGAATTTTGTGGACTGAGCGGAATTTCGTTATTCTGCAGGTAGACTTATTAAAACAGGTAGACTTATTAAAAGCGGTGTCGCCCCGCGATATATACTGCAACACTCCACTACCCATGACTTTACTGCCGGAAAAATCCCACAGCATGCCGGACACTACTGTATCGGCCGACAAGGGCGCCACTTCGATACCGCTCAGGCGCATGACACGCTCGGCCGACAGGCCTTGAGCCATGGCACAGACGGCTAATATGACTACAATGAGAGTTTGGCGAATTTTCATGGCTTTAGGAGAGGTGTGGGATGTGATAGTGAACGGCGGGTGATGCTTCGATTACAAATATAATATCGAACAGGGGCGTTTTGCAAATATTCGGGGCGGAAAATTTACGGACGGATAGATGGCACTGTCGGGTCGGTGTGATTTTCATGGCTGCATTACGCAAAAAAGCGATGAGCGGAAAAACCGGTTCATCGCTTTTATGATGCGGATGATTGCGTAGAATCAGAATTCAGCGTTGTTGGGTGTGCGCGGGAAGGGAATCACGTCGCGGATGTTGGTCATGCCGGTGACGAAGAGCACCAGGCGTTCGAAACCGAGGCCGAAACCGGCGTGGGGCACGGTGCCGAAGCGGCGGGTATCGAGATACCACCACATGTCCTTCATGGGGATGTTCATCTCTTCGATGCGACCGAGGAGTTTGTCATAGTCGGCCTCACGCTCTGATCCGCCGATGATCTCGCCGATCTTGGGGAAGAGCACGTCCATGGCGCGTACGGTGCGGCCGTCGTCGTTGAGCTTCATGTAGAATGCCTTGATGTCCTTGGGATAGTCGGTAAGGATAACAGGTTTTTTGAAGTGCTCTTCGACGAGGAAGCGTTCGTGCTCGCTCTGGAGGTCGGCACCCCAGTAAACGGGGAACTCAAACTTGCGGCCCGACTCTTCGAGTATTTTTACGCCATCGGTGTAGCTGAGGCGTACGAAATCGTTTTCGACCACAAATTTCAGACGATCCACGAGTTCGGGGTCGTACATCTGGGCAAGGAAGTCGATGTCGTCGCGGCAATGGTCGAGCGCATAGTTGATGCAATACTTGATGAAGTCTTCGGCCAGATCCATATTGTCGGTGATGTCGTAGAATGCCACTTCAGGCTCTATCATCCAGAATTCCGACAGGTGACGCGGAGTGTTGGAATTTTCGGCGCGGAATGTGGGGCCGAATGTGTAGATGGCACCAAGGGCGGTGGCACCGAGCTCGCCTTCGAGCTGACCGCTCACGGTAAGCGCGGTGGGCTTGCCGAAAAAGTCGGCCGAGAAGTCGACAGTGCCTTCATCGGTCTTGGGCAGATTGTTGAGGTCGAGTGTGGTGACCTGGAACATTGCGCCCGCGCCTTCGCAGTCGGAGGCGGTGATCAGCGGAGTGTTGAGGTAGAAGAATCCGCGTTCGTTGAAGAACTTGTGGATGGCAAATGCCAGGGTGCTGCGCACGCGGAGTATGGCGCCGAAGGTGTTGGTGCGCGGACGCAGATGCGCCTTCTCGCGGAGAAACTCCAGTGTGTGACCCTTTTTCTGCAAGGGATATGTCTCGGGGTCGGCGGTGCCGAACAGATGCAGTGTTTCGGCCTGCACTTCACAGGTCTGACCCTTGCCCATCGACTCCACCAGCTTGCCGGTGACGTGTACGCTCGATCCGGTGGTGACGCCACGCAGATCGTCGTCGGTAAACTTCGACATATCCAGCACGATCTGAAGGTTCTTTATGGTCGAACCGTCGTTGAGAGCCAGAAACTGCACATGTTTGTTGCCACGGCGCGTGCGCACCCAACCCATCACGCTCACCTCCCTGCCTATCAGCTCGGGCGAGAATATGTCAATGATTTTAGTACGTTTCATTTTATATATTATGATAGCATTGATTACTTGTCTCTTATTCGTTTGCCTGCAACCGGAGTCAGTTTATTCAAACGAGCCCATTTTCAGGAAATTGACCTCTTCCTGAGTAAGATAGCGCCAACGTCCGCGGGGCAGATTCTTCTTGGTGAGTCCGGCAAAGTATACGCGGTCGAGCTTGGTCACGTGATAGCCGAGATTCTCGAATATGCGTCGCACGATGCGATTGCGTCCCGAGTGGATCTCGATACCGGCCTGATTGCGGTCGGTGTCGGTGGCGTAACTGATGGCGTCGGCGTGTATGGGGCCGTCCTCAAGCTCTATGCCGTCGGCAATGCGCTGCATGTCGTCCTCGGAGATATCCTTGTCGGTCCAAACATGATAGATCTTTTTCTTTACATACTTGGGGTGTGTGAGCTTGGATGCGAGCTCTCCGTCGTTGGTGAGCAGAAGCACACCGGTGGTGTTACGGTCGAGACGACCCACAGGATATATGCGCTCCTCGCAGGCATTCTTCACCAGATCCATCACTGTAAGGCGTCCGTTTGGATCATCAGCTGTGGTCACACAGTCCTTGGGTTTGTTGAGCAATATGTAGCACTTGCTTTCGAGTGTCACCACCTTGCCGTTGTATTCCACAGTGTCGCTGTGAGTTATTTTGGTACCGAGTTCGGTAACAACTTCGCCGTTGACTTTCACGAGGCCATTCTGTATGTATTCGTCGGCTTCGCGGCGCGAACATATACCGGCATTAGCCATGAATTTGTTAAGGCGTATCTGTTCGTTTGGATCCGGTATGGTTTGCTCGTATTCGACACGTTTGGGTCGTGGCACAAAGCTCTTCC
>CAJTQH010000007.1:50689-50903 GCA_910578305.1 uncultured Muribaculaceae bacterium | reverse complement strand
GGTCATAAATTCGCGTTTCTGTTCATTGAGATTGGAACGAGATGCGTTGAGCACACCTTTGCTGTCGCACATCACTATATTTTCACGCTTCACGCCAAGCGCCATGTAAAGACGTGTGCATGATACTGCTGCCGCACCGGCACCGTTCACGACCAGACGCACATCCTCGATTTTCTTGCCCTGTATCTCAAGAGCGTTGAGCAGACCGGCCGCA
>CAJTQH010000007.1:33092-50679 GCA_910578305.1 uncultured Muribaculaceae bacterium | reverse complement strand
TGGTCATCGTGCATAACCGGTATGTCGCACTCTTCTTTAAGACGGCGTTCGATCTCGAAACATTCGGGTGCCTTTATATCCTCAAGATTTATGCCGCCGAATGTAGGTGCCAGTGATTTTACGATAGCTATGAATTTATCCGGATCATTTTCCGCCACTTCAAGGTCAAAGCAGTCGAGTCCGGCAAATATTTTGAACAGAAGCGCCTTACCCTCCATCACCGGCTTTCCGGCCATAGGCCCTATATTGCCAAGTCCGAGCACTGCTGTACCATTTGAAATCACGGCCACAAGATTGCCCTTGTTGGTATACTCATACACATCGGAAGGATTTTTTTCTATCTCTTTGCACGGATATGCCACTCCCGGCGAATATGCCAGCGCAAGGTCATGCTGCGTAGCATACGGTTTTGTAGGTATTACTTCTATTTTGCCCGGCTTACCCTCACGGTGATATTCCAGAGCTGCTTCTTTGGTTACGGTTGACATTGTTGTAAAAATCTAATTCTTTAAGATTAAGAATATACGTGTAAAATATACTGCAAAAATACTAATTTTTCACCGCCATGTCAAGTGTATTTTGCGCATTTGTCGCATATAATACACAGGGCATCGCTGTCCTTATAACAACAATGCCCCGTATATTGCAAAAGTTCATGCCGCATAGCAATTTTATACCGGCAACCGCAGATCATCTAACCAAGCATACGCATCACATCTTCAACGATCTGAGGTGCGGTAAGCCTATTGGCTTCAAGCATCGATTTATAGTCATATCCATCAGCAAACTGCTTTTTTATACCATAACACTGTACCTTTACAGGCATTGCACCGTAGAATCGTGCGACTTTTTCACCGAATCCGCCGTCAAGCACACCGTCCTCAAGAGTCACCACCACAGAATGATCCGTAGCCAGTTCGAGCAGCAACTGCCTGTCAAGACCGCTCAAGAAACGGGGATTGATCAACGTAGCATCAATGCCTCTGTCCTTAAGCACATCGGCTACTTTCTCGCCCAGACCGAAGAAAGCACCCGCTGCTATTACAGCCACATTTTCTCCACGACGTGCCACGGCATAGGAATCTATATCGGAATAATCGTCGGGGAACATGCGTCCGGTCTCCACCACACTAGTTCCGGGCACTCGCAAAGCCACGGGATAACGATTTTGCTTCATGGCCCATCCGAGCATGGCGAAATATTCCTCCTTACAAGTCGGAGCAAGATACACTATACCGGGAATATTGCTTATCAATGCAATATCAAACCATCCCAGATGCGTCACATCGGTCATGCCAGCTACCGTACCGTAAAAAATGCCAATCACAGCAGGCGACCCGTTGATAGACAGATCCTGCGAAAGCTGGTCATAGGCTCTCTGTAAAAACGAGCTTACCACTCCGAAAAATGGCTTGCCGCCACCTTTGGCTATACCCGAAGCCAGAGCCACAGCTTCCTGCTCGGCGATGCCCACATCTACAAATTGCCCGCCGGCCTGAGCGCGAAGTTCGGGTGTAAAGCCTATGACTCCCGGCGTACCGGCCGTAATAGCCACAATGCTTCTGTCTTCTTTCATCATACGGAGCAGATACTCTGCAGTGAGAGCTCCGTAGTCTGGAGCTTCAGACACCGACATAGGTCTGCCTGTAGCCAGATCAAACGGACCAGCGAAATGAAATCTTTCCTTATCAGCCTCTGCCGGGGCATATCCCTTGCCCTTCTGAGTGGAAATGTGCAATACCACAGGATGGTCTATGTCTTTCACTGCACGGAATGCCTCAACCAATGCTACCATGTCATTTCCGCCGGCCACATACCGGTAGTCCAGTCCCATAGCCCGAAAAAGATTGCACTGTGACGCTCCGTCTGTTTCACGCAGCAAACGAAGATTTTCGTATATACCGCCATGATTTTCGGCTATCGACATATCATTGTCATTCACCACTATTATAAAATTACTTTTAAGCGTGGCCGCATAGTCAAGACCCTCAAATGCCTCTCCGCCGCTCAGCGATCCATCGCCCACCACAGCTATTATGTTTCCATGGCCGCCCGTCAGCTCCCGAGCCTTTACCAGACCGCCGGCCAGACTCACACCTGTAGATGTATGCCCGATCTTGAAAATATCCGTCGGACTTTCATCCGGATTCGTATAGCCTGTCACATCATCATAATGCGACTGATCGACAAACGCCCTCATGCGTCCGGTAAGCATTTTATGTACGTAACTCTGATGCGACACATCGTAAACGATCTTATCGGTAGGCAGATCAAACACGTAGTGCATCGCCACCGACATCTCCACCATGCCCAGATTTGGTCCTATATGCCCCCCGTGACGTGACAATTTAGCAAGCAGCGCCTTACGTATTTCTGTGGCAAGCATCTGAAGCTGTGCCATATCCAACCCTTTTATATCGGCCGGAGAATGTATGTCCTGTAATGTCATAAAACTTTATAGTTTACTTGTTTTTATATCGGCAAAGATATGAAACTTAACGGCATCGACATCTACCCCAATTACTTATTTTCCAACCAAACGACTCTTCATTGTGGTAAATGTGGGAACAATCGTGATTTTTTAACACTCCACTATTTGCACATTACATACAATCACTGTAATTTTAGTCTCGTTTTTTTCATCCTCTCCTTATTATTATGATTGATTACGACAACGTACTTTTCAACATCGACATCACAAGCGGCATGCCTCATCCCGGTGCGCTGCTAATATCCGAGCCGTTTCTCAAAGACGAGCACTTCTCGCACTCTGTGATATGCCTTGTGGAGTATGCCGTAGGCCACTCGTCCATGGGCATTGTACTCAATCGCTCCACTGCCTATACTCTGCAAGGTCTTATACAGGGTGTAAAACGTCGGGAGGATATTCCAGTCTATTGCGGAGGCCCGATGTCGTGCGACAGACTTTACTTCATGCACACCCTCGGCGACCTACTGCCCGGTTCACGTGAATTCAGTCCCGGATTATTTATTGGCGGTGAATTTCAGGCAATGCTTGACTATGTAAACGCAGGATATCCCATAGACGGATGCATACGTTTTTTCATAGGCTACAGCGGATGGAGCCGCGAGCAACTCGACGAAGAACTTCGCAATCGTGTGTGGGCAGTAGCTGAACCTGGCGACATTTCACAATTGTTTGTCGGAGAAGAAGATGCCTATTGGCACCGTCATGTACGATGTATGGGACATGAATTCCGCGGATGGCTGTACCATCCTAAAAATCCACAATACAACTGACAATGCCGAATCACCGGCATCAACGCCGTACCTTTCCGGAGCGTTTGCGCTTTTTCTTTTTCGAGGACTTCGATGCTTTTGCCTTATTGGGGTTTCGCTTGAGTCCCTTATAGGCAGATTGCAGCATCAGACTATTGATATTGAATCCGTCTGTAATCGGACGATTTTCATCAAGCAATGTGTGGGAAAACAGCCAGTCATAGCATTCCTGCATATAAAAGAAGCGTGCCGGCTGAGAATGATTCATCCCCGGAACACGGTCGTATATCAGACGCGGCGTTTCGGAATCGTGCTTTCGCATGGCATCCACTACACGGTCGCTCTGCCCCACACCGACAGCACGATCGGCCGTACCGTGCACTATCCACAGCGGCAGGCTGTTGAGTCCGGATAGATCTTTCACTGTCGCACCGCCACAAAACGCCATGGCGGCCGCAACTCGGTCGGGATAAGTAGCCGCAACATCCAATGTGCCATAACCACCAAGGCTCATTCCCATCACATATACACGCGAGCTATCTATGCTATGCCGCTCCATCACCCAGTCAAGCACATTCATCACTCGTTTCGGGCTCCATGAGCCGCCAGGGTTCTGCGGAGCTATCACATATGCGTCTATGGCGCGTCCGCGCTCAACCGCGTCGATAGTGCCATAACGGCGCACCCGGTTAAGATCATTGCCACACAGACTGGCTCCATGCAGGAATATTATTACCGGCTTAGGACTGGCAACTCCTGCCGAATCAGGCTCATAAAGCCAGAAATTATAGCCGTCTTTCACTTCTCCGCGCTTTGCGTTGAGTTTGTAGGCAAATGCGGCCAACGGCAACATAACAAGAGCCAATGTGATATATAATATTTTGCGCATCATGGTGGTATTCCTATATTCTAATTATTGTATCGACAGTTTATATATGGTGTTGCCTCGCGATCCGATCACAACATGATTACCTATAACCACAGGCGAGGACTCAAAATTTGCTCCAAGTGGAGTCTTGTAAAGTATCCGGCCATCAACACCATCGATCAGATACACATTTCCGGCACAATCGGCCGTAAAAACATACATCTGCCCGTTGTCGTTGAGAAATCCTACCGGTGATGACCATGCATAGTATTTCAGCGGCGTCTTATAGACTGTTGTTCCGGTACTACGGTCAAACGCTACAAAATATCCGTTCTGACCGTCGGTATTGGCCACACAGTTTGCAAATATAAGATGTGAACAATTTCCTTCACCTGGAAGTGCCGTGGCATAATATCCGCCATCGAAGTGCTTACTATCCACATCTTTGCGCTGAGCAGGCATGCGATTTACCCACACTTCACGTCCGGTAAGGGCATCCAATTTCACAAATGCGGCTTCGGTAACACCAGCATGCTCGACCTCGCAACCGGTGTAGACATACACCCCGTCGGCCTCTTCTGCCACTACCGGAGTGGAGTCTGTGTCATCCGGCAGTTTATATCGCCACACAGGTACAAGAGTCTCCAAATTCACACATATCACATTGCCGCCATTGTCGGCTACGTATCCATAATTGCGATACACACTCATCGAGGCCTCCATTCCCGGAGATACTCCTCCTGCCCTGTAGCGCAACGCTGAGTGAAGTTTAAGCGATCCCGGTGAAATAAGAAATTTGTACAATGTGCCGTTCTCTCCAAGACGAAACAGAAACTGCCCTACTCTGACCGGCGATGAGTCATAGGCGTTCCACCCGCGATGAGCCTTACTGTCAGGCCCGAAAAAATGACTGCGCTCATGCCTGTTCAAGTCTATCACCTCGGCACCGAATCGACTTCCGCGACCGGGTACGCCATGCCCGACATATAGATTACCGTTGAGCGTCGGATCAAGTGACACAGTCCCTTTCAACGGGTTTCCCACATCTATCGGACTCCGCGACTCTTTACCGCTATTATAATCAATAAAATATATCTTACCGGCCAGTGATCCTAATATGATCTCCTCCGACGAATCTTCACTATTCATCACTCCTCCTTCGACAAACCGGGTCATACAAGAATCGGGCCAATTGATATAGAGCGGCTGACCGGTCCACCCAGTACCGCCACCCCATGCGCCATATTTTGTAGGCGTATAGTCTTCACCGGTTTTAAACGTCCAGTCAACAGTCACAGCCGAAGGCTCTCCTGCTATATGTCCGCCGAAATCGGCATCACGTCTTGCTCCGCATCGAAAAGTCAGCGCTCCCGGAACGCTCTCGTACATATCATCGGTCGACGCCAGACTCCCTGAAACCATAGTATCCGCCACATCCACCGTATACATCAGAGATCTGGCCGACTCATACACAGTATCGGGCAAATATGTCGGCTCCGCAACAACCGGTGTGTCAGGCTGCACAAGAGTATCACAAACCGACTTTTTTTCGCCTCCAGCACGTCCGCAGGAAGTCATGGCAATAAATGCCGAAAATACCAAAAGAAAGTTTGTTTTTCTGATTTTCATTTTGCACTAGCTGTGATTTCAAGGGAGCTGATTTATTTTCCGACCACAAAATTAGTGAAAATCAGACCCAAAGTCAACTAATAAGGCTTGATTAATCAATTTTATGTAATTTTGCCCACATTTTCATTTGCTCATCACACGGGATATGGCAGAAAAATCATCCACAGCAACCACACGCAGCGTCGTACGCATTGACATGATCCATGGCGGCATGATCCGAAAGATTCTGATGTTTTCACTGCCGCTTATCGCCAGCGGCATTCTCCAACAATCGTTCAATGCCATCGACGTAGCGGTAGTCGGCCGTTTCTCGTCAAGCCGTGCATTGGCAGCCGTAGGCAGCAACGGCGTCATCATCAGCATTCTAATCAATCTGTTCATAGGTATATCTATAGGTGCGAACGTGGTGATCGCAAACTACATCGGACGCAACAATCACAATGGTATACGTAAATCTGTGGCCACTGTCGGGGCCGTAGCTCTGATCAGTGGCATTTTTCTCATGCTCATAGGACTTTGCATCACACGTCCTATATTAGAATGGATGGATACTCCGTCCGACGTAATAGACCTTGCCGCACTTTATCTGCGCATAATATTCCTCGGAATGCCTTTCATGATGATCTACAATTTCGGCGCGGCGATAATGCGAAGCATGGGCGACACAAAACGACCGTTCTATGCCCTCATCGTGGGCGGTACTGTCAACACTCTGCTCAATCTGCTCCTTGTCATCCGCTTCGGCATGAGTGTGGAAGGCGTGGCTATAGCAACCGTGGTTGCCAATATGATCAATGCTGCTTTTATCATATATTGGTTACGCCGCGAGCCTGCGCCTTATCGCCTCGAGCTCCGTCGTATATCCATAAGCCGCAACGAGCTGGGCAAGATGCTGCGCATAGGTGTGCCTGCCGGTGTTCAAGGCATGGTGTTCTCGCTCGCCAACCTGTTTATCCAGTCGGCTATCAACGGTTACGGTTCCGATGCCATTGCCGGATCGGCCGCAGCGCTCAACTACGAAGTCTATTGTTATTTCATAATCAGTGCATTCGTACAAGCGGCCGTGGCATTCATAAGCCAGAATTATGGAGCCGGCAACTACGACCGATGTCGCAGAGCATTCCGCTGCTGCATGATATTTAGTCTGGTGTCATGTGCACTGGCCAATATACTCATCGTATGGCAGCATTCGTTTTTTCTCGGTCTTTTCAGCACAGACCCACAAGTAATGCACTACGGCATGATACGCCTGCATTGCGTACTTATGTTTCAATTCATTGCCTCAAGCTATGAGATAAGCGGAGGAGCACTACGCGGTCTCGGCTACTCAATGACTCCTACCATACTCACTGTGTTCGGCACGTGTGTTTTACGCCTGATATGGGTATATACAATCAATGCTCACTATCACAAGTTTGACATCCTGATGTGGATCTATCCGATATCCTGGGCCATAACCGGACTAATGGTAGGCACTGCCTACTATGTAGTGTCAAGAAAAGTATTCAGGCACTGCACTCACAGCATCTGAACGCACTAAAATTAATGTTATAATCTGAATGGGATAGTCAGAAGATAATACACCGGCACAGGCTCACCGTCAACCATTCCGGCCTCCCACCGAGGCATACTGCTTATAATCCTTACAGCCTCTCTGTTGAGCAATTCATGTGAACCGCGCTGAACCGTTATATTTATTATCGATCCGTCGACATCGACAATAAATCCACACCTCACCCGACCCTCAACACCGGCATCGTAAGCCTCCTGGGGATAATGACGTTCATTGTTGATAAATCGAATCATTGCACCCTCTCCACCCGGAAAACTCGGAGCCTTGTCTGTGTCATTCCACATGTAAGCTTGTGAGCTATCAGATGCCCCGGGACGACAAAACACTGCGACCGAACGCTGAGCCATACTGCAAGCAAAACAGCTTGTAAGAGTCAAGGCGGCTATTACGGATCTGAAGGGTAATGCTGTATTCATGTATCTAAATTTTCAATAATGACTGGACGTTTTTCAAGGTTTCATCGACAAATGTAGGCAGCACAGCCATATTCCACAAATTTACACCCTCCTTTTTGAGAATGATTATTATTGTTTTATCTTTGTTGACATTTTAAGCCGACTATTAAAAAATGTGTTGTCACATAATATAGATTCGGCTCTCGCGTTTTAATTTCGGAGACACACCACTCTCACATGCCACATTGATTACTGATGAGCAATACATTTTTACGACATATCCTCAGACTTTTAGTCATGGCCTGCCTCATGGCCGAGCTATCGATTACGGCTCACGGAGCCGACAGTTCACCAGCCTACAACTTCCTGAACATACCATCTTCGGCACGCGTTTACGGGCTCGGAGGCATAAATATTTCCAACATCGACGATGATATCAACTCCGTAGAGCAAAACCCGGCTCTGCTTGGACCTGAGTTTGACATGCAGCTCGGCATCAACTACATGCGCTATATCGCAGGCACCAATCTTGCAGGAGTAAAATTCGGCACACGCGCAGGCGACCACGGAGCTTGGGGCGTAGGACTTCAATATTACGGATATGGAGAAATGAAAGAAACCGATGCCGCAGGAAACATCATGGGCTCGTTTTCACCCAAGGACGTCAATTTCAACGGTATATACTCCCACGACATTACCGACCGCCTGCGTGGTGGAATAGCGCTAAAATTCCTATACAGCTCCTATGCCGAATACACCGCATTTGCCATAGCCACAGATCTGGGCATCAACTACTACGACCCCGACCGTGATCTGTCGTTATCGGCAGTTGTGGCCAATCTTGGCGGACAAGTCAAAAGATTCGATCGAGCCTACGACCGGTTGCCCGTCGATCTGCGACTCGGATGGAGCCAATCTTTCGGACAATTACCCATACGTTTCTCTGTCACTGCCTGGAATCTTACCAAATGGAAAATGCCATATTACGATACCGGCGACGGCTCGGACAGCGACAACGACGGCACAGCCCTAAAACAGTCTTTTGCCTCAAACTTCTTCCGACATCTCATCTTTGCCGCGGACTTCATCCCGTCCGACAAATTTCATATCGGCATAGGCTACAACTACAAGACACGTACCGACATGAGTACCTACAAGCGCAGTTTCCTGTCTGGATTTTCCATCGGTGCCGGTATCAGCGTCAAGTCATTCAGACTCGGCATTGCCTTTGCCCAACCTCACACTGGAGCCACCACATTCATGCTCAACCTATCTACAAATCTCACAGAGCTTATCCAATAGAAAAATTTCTCATAATCATGAACTCCCATAAACCGCTTATAACCATAGCCATCGACGGCTACTCATCATCAGGCAAAAGCAGTATGGCCCGTCAACTGGCCAAAAACATCGGTTACCGCTACATTGACTCAGGAGCCATGTATCGCGCTGTCGCACTTTACGCCATGCGCCACGGAATGATACTTCCCGACATGAGCGTTGACACAAATGCGATCATCGAAGCACTCCCAAACATACACATAGACTTTGCCGTCAACGGATCAAGCCAGACAACGCTGCTCAACGGCGAAGATGTAGAAAGCGACATCCGCACCATGGCCGTGAGCGAATGTGTATCTCCGGTAGCAGCAATTCCGGCCGTGCGCCACGCCCTCGTGGCCATGCAGCAGCGCATGGGGGTCGAGAAGGGCATAGTAATGGACGGCCGCGACATAGGCACTACTGTGTTTCCAGACGCAGAAATGAAAGTATTTGTCACTGCATCGCCACAGACCAGAGCACAACGACGTGTGGCCGAACTCATTGAAAAAGGTGTTGCGGCCTCATTTGAGGAAGTTCTCAGCAATGTCATCAATCGCGACCACATCGACGAGACACGCTCCGAAAGCCCATTACGTCGCGCCGACGACGCCCACCTGCTCGACAACTCCACCATGAGTATCGAAAGCCAGAACCAATGGCTTCTCGACGTTTACAACAACACTATCGGCCACCTTTAATGAACCATTCAGTAAAAATCGAGATCGATCCAGAATCAGGCTTCTGCTTCGGAGTGACATCCGCCATAGAAAAAGCCGAATCCGAGCTCGCTGAAGGCGGACCTCTATATTGCCTTGGCGACATAGTGCACAATAGCGACGAAGTAGAACGCCTTCGAGCCGAAGGCCTTCAGACCATATCACACCTCGACCTCTCGCAACTTCATAACGTAAGAGTACTCCTGCGCGCACATGGAGAGCCGCCTGAAACCTACCGCATTGCCGAACGCAACAGCATTCAGGTCATCGACGCCACATGCCCTGTAGTGTTACAGTTGCAGCGTCGCATAAAGACCACATACCACCGCCCGAATCCACCACAGATAGTCATATACGGCAAAGCCGGTCATGCCGAAGTCAATGGACTCGTAGGACAAACCGACGGACAGGCCATAGTCATTGACGACGCATCAGACCTGTCCGACATTGATTTCTCCCGCCCCATAGCCCTCTACTCCCAGACCACCAAATCGCTCGACGGTTATAGGAGCATGTGCGCTCGCATCACGTCTCTAAGCCGATACCCAGACTCTGTCGAATGCCACGACACCATCTGCCGTCAGGTAGCCAACCGAGCCGAACGACTCAGAAGATTTGCGTCAGCCCACTCCGTAGTTCTATTTGTCAGCGGTAAAAAAAGCAGCAACGGCAAAGTATTATTCAACCATTGTCGCGATGCCAACAGTCGCACCCATCTTATCGCCAACGCTTCTGAAATCGACCCGCAATGGCTTATCAAAGCTACAAGCGTAGGCATCTGCGGAGCTACCTCTACACCACGATGGCTCATGGAACAAGTGCACCACTCCGTAGCCCAAATACTGCAATCACCCGGAAACATAGAAATATAACCACCCAACCCATGTTTCAAAGACTACCATTCATTGCAATTCTGCTGACAATCTGTTCATGTTCTGCCGACAACACATCGACATCCGGACACATGTCCACCGAATCAGCCCATGACATCGGCCGATCTGATGCCGCCGACATGCTTGACCGATGCAAAAACACAAATGCCATCCGCGATCAACTACTCGAACTACGTGCTCGCGAATACAACATCCGCTGCCGCATGGGTGATGCAGTCGCCGATTCATACATCAGCGGCATCGAAACATATCTCCATGAAAACGGAGATACACTCTATGAAACACTTTTTAGATAAAAAACTTCAGAAAAATACGCCAAACACTTGCTCATCTAAAATAAAAAACTTAACTTTGCACTCACAAAATCACTCATGGTACCTTGGCCGAGTGGTTAGGCACCGGTCTGCAAAACCGTTTACAGCAGTTCGATTCTGCTAGGTACCTCTCACAACACCCGACAACTGTCGGGTGTTGCTTGTTAAATCACACGCAATCAACGGATTAGTTCGCCATTTCATCCGTGAGAATATATTGAATTTGTCGGCACAATGTCGGCACAGTATCAACCAGTTACAATAATCGTCGGCTCTATTGTCGGCACAATTAAAATGGCAAAAATCACAATCAAGCGGAGAAATGAGAGCGAACGTACCGATGGGCGCGCACATTTACTTTATATACAGAAAGCAACATTTATCTGGGGCAGCATAAATGGTACATACGTATGCCAAGATACTCTTTTCCCTTCAGATAGAGAATCCAATAATACCAATTATAACTCCGATCAACTGCGCAATCAAAATATAACCTCGCTTGGTTTTGTATCGGGATAACCATTCATGATAGCGCATAGGAATATCTTTGACTCTCTGACGCATCTGCAATTGTTTTATACCATAAAACAATAGTACAAGCGTTGCTCCTAACGCTATTACAATTCCTGTTACTATTAGTATTTCGCTCATATAAAATGAACGCTGCGCGTCTTAAACATGTTTAAGACGCGCTTTAAAATTAACAAAACCGCAATATTTTATTCACAATACAGCAATACAACATGCCGACATCTGCCCACAGATAACATCTGTCAACTATTATGGATATATTGCTTCTCGGAATTGTAATCTTTCTGTTTCTTTTTGCAATATTCGATTTGTCGGTCAGAATGAGAAATGATGCCGTCAATTTTCACACCTCTGCAATCTGATCCAATGCCGCTTCACTCAAAAGAGTGATCACCGACGCGGAGCCACAGGAGGAGGTCCGGAACGTGGGGGCGCTATGACAGGAGATCCCCATCCGTGTCCGTTATCGCGGCTGTCTATATAACTTCGTATCAGTCCGTAGATGATACCACCGACATCGGCTCCTATCGACACCTTGTCGTTGACCCGATAATATGGCATTACTATCGGCTGAGTCTCCCAACGATTGGTTACGAGCGAACGTGTGGTTTTCGCACCGACCGATATTCCCCAATGATCATTTATATTGTAGCTTGCATATCCACCTATGACCGGTGCATTGGCAAAACCGACCATACCCGGCGTAAGTGACATACTTCCGGTATAATATGCTCCGAATACCGTCACCGACCATCGGTCATTGATCCGATAATCCACCGAGCCGCCAATGCCGTATGAAGTTCGCAGACCACGAAAATATCCCATTTTGTCAGCCGAAACATAGGCATTTACTGTCACTGGCCCAAAACTCTGGCTTAAATTTACCGATCCTGATTCTACACCGGCCATGCCGTAAAGCGACGAGCAACTGCCCTGAGCCGTAATGCCTCCATCCTGCCAGGATGCCACATTTGCCACACCCGGCACATCGACCCGCACCGATTTTATAGGCGGCATAGATGAGCGCACTGCCGAAATCGCCTCTATATATTCCGGCGAATACTCCCATCGGGGCTCTGCCCTGTATGGCATCTCAGGATACTCTGCCGGCAGCATATACGACGGCACACTGTCAGCCGGCGACACTGTCATCGACACCGAATCGGGTCGTTCGGTCTGTCCACGCATCATTGCGGCAATTGGCAGCAGCAGCGCCACGGCAATCGCCCGACAATACGTATATGTGTCGTTGAATTTCAGCATGTCTCGCTCAATCATTAAGCTTAAGATAATACACCGCATCGTTGAGATACCGGCCAAACTTGTAGCCAACTTCCCGAAACAATCCTTCAAGACGGAATCCCACACGCCGATGCATTCGCTCACACGGCTCATTACCCTCGGTGATAAACGACATCAGCACATGTGCACCCATGCGTCGGCTTTCAGCCACCACACTTTCGAGCAACGCCGACCCGATGCCCCGGCCGGTAATGTCGTGCTGCAGGTATATGGTCACTTCCCACGTACGGCCATACACCTCGTCAGGATGCCACGAATGGGCATAGCAATAACCTGTCACCTCGCCGTTTTCATCCTCGTCGACATAAAAAGGGAATCGGCCCGCAACCGGTTCCAGCCGCAAACGCATGTCGGCCTCCGAGAGCTGACGGTTGGAAAAAATCACTGTACTTGTAGCTACATAATGATTGAAGATACCGGCCATTGCAGCCGCATCGTTGAGATTTCCCTTGCGTATCATAGATGTTTATTGTCGTTTGTAACACACAAAGTTAATAACTTATGACGAGATATTTAGCCGATTTAATCTTTTTCATGTATTTTTGCATCATGATTCACAGACTCTCAACATATTTCATATTATTGCTCCTCATCATAACCGCCTACATCATGTGTGGTTGCAGTCGAGCTGACAATCGGCCTGTATTGACAGTGAGCATTGAACCCCAGCGCTATCTGCTTGAAAAGATAGTCGGCGACAAGTGGCAAGTCAACACGCTACTTGAAAAAGGAGCCGATCCTGAAAACTTCGACCCTTCGATATCAGCACTACGAAAAGCCTCCGACTCACGTGCCTATTTCCGCATCGGCAACATGGCTTTTGAAGATGTGGTCACAGACCGCATATCAGCCACTGACGATATCCTAACTTTCGATACATCCGAAGGCATCACTCTGCTCAAGGGCACCCACCACAGCAGTGACGGCCACGACGAGCACGAGACACACAGCCACGACATCGATCCGCATATATGGAGTTCCGTGGCCAATGCCCGCATCATTGCCTCAAACATGTACCGGGCCATGCTGGAAATAGATCCGGACAACAAGGATTACTATACCGCCAATTTCAACCGACTCACATCTGAGCTCGACTCGCTCGACTCTGAACTCCGCTTGATGCTGGCTCCGCTTGCCGGACACGCCTTCATAGTATGGCATCCGTCGCTGAGCTACTTTGCAGCCGATTACGGACTGGAACAGATAGCCCTCGGCATGGACCACAAAGAGATGTCGGCCATGGAAATGCGTTCCAATATCGACAAAGCCCGCAGTCATTCGGCATCGGTGATGTTCGTACAGCCCGACTTTGACAGCAACAGATCACAAGAAATAGCCGCACAGGCAGGAGCCACCGCCGTGATGATAAACCCACTCGGATATGACTGGCCCGACGAAATGCGTAAGATAGCCCGTGCACTAACTGCCAACACCGACAACAATGAGCGATAACCGTCTGATCGAACTTACGGATATTTCCATGATATGGGACAGACGTCCAGTATTGTCCGACGTGAATCTAAGCATTGAACGTGGCGATTTCATGGCCATCACGGGGCCAAATGGCGGAGGCAAGACCACCCTGCTACGTATAATATTACGCCTGCTCAAGCCTACCGGAGGCACAGTGCGATATTTTGGCAACGACGGCTGTACGGAGGTGAGCAATCTCCACATAGGATACCTGCCGCAAAAAAACATGATCGACTCTCGCTTTCCCATCACAGTGCGCGAAGTCATTAGTCTGGGGCTCGTATCACCGCGTGCCGGAGATGCCGCACAGCGACTTGACGACACCGCTCGACTCGTCGGGCTTGAGTCACACCTCAACGCATCGCTCGGTTCACTGTCGGGCGGACAGATGCAGCGCGCTCTGCTGGCCCGAGCCATAATATCACGTCCCGAAGTGCTGGTGCTTGACGAGCCATTGAGCTATGTAGACAAGCAATTCGAACATCGCATCTACGACATAGTCAGCCAACTTGCACGCACCACAACCATCATACTCGTATCACACGAAATGAGCACCATAGCGTCAATGGCCAACCGACATGTAATAGTAGACCAAACCACACGCGTATGCCACTCACACAATCACTTCATCCATTACGATTGTTGCGACTCCGACCACAACCATCATTCAGACTGACTAAGACATATCCGCCTACGCGCAACAACAGCCGCCCATCGTCTTTATGATGAGAGCGTTTGTCATCACATAACATAAATTCAGCAATCCATTACTGTTAATTGATGAAAGCGAATAAGGAAATTTTTCCTTAATACGGAAATTTTCATTAACTTTGCCGCCACATGACACGACATTACTAAATCAATCATATAACACTGATTATGAAAGCATTTGTATTTCCCGGACAGGGAGCACAGTTCGTAGGCATGGGCAAAGAGCTCTACGACACCAATGAAGTGGCCCGCGAAATGTTTGAAAAAGCCAATGAAATACTTGGTTTCCGCATCACCGACCTCATGTTTGAAGGCACTGACGAAGACCTCAAACAGACCAAAGTGACTCAGCCCGCCATATTCCTGCACTCAGTGATACTTGCCAAGACAATGGGAGCTGAATTCTGCCCCGACATGGTGGCAGGTCACTCTCTCGGCGAATTTTCAGCACTCGTTGCAGCCGGAGCACTCAGTTTTGAAGACGGCCTGCGTCTGGTATCGGCCCGCGCACAGGCCATGCAGAAAGCATGCGAGCTCAAGCCCTCTACCATGGCTGCCGTACTCGCTTTGCCCGACGAAAAAGTAGAAGAAATCTGTGGCGGCATAGACGGCGTGGTAGTATGCGCCAACTACAACTGCCCCGGACAGATCGTGATCTCAGGCGAGGTTGAAGCCATAGACGCAGCTTGCGAACAGCTTCTCGCAGCAGGAGCCAAACGCGCACTCAAGCTCAAAGTAGGCGGTGCATTCCACTCACCCTGCATGGAGCCGGCACGCGCCGAGCTGGCAGAAGCCATCGAACGCACCGAAGTATCCACCCCCATCTGCCCCGTTTATCAGAACGTCGATGCACTCCCCCACACAGATCCGGCTGAAATCAAAGCCAACCTCGTGGCACAGCTCACAGCTCCCGTGCGCTGGACTCAGACCGTAAAGAACATGATAGCCGACGGTGCCACTGAATTTGTGGAACTCGGTCCGGGCAAAGTACTCCAGGGTCTCGTTGCCAAGATTGACCGCGCTGTTACCACCTCCGGCCGTCAGTAACCAGACGATATTCACAGCTATAATCCTCAACACAAAAGACCTGCCGGATATGTGCAGGTCTTTTGTCATTAAAAACACCACACCATCATGATCGACGAGATATTACGACACAACCGCCAGTTTGTCGACTCCCGACAATACGAGCAATTTACCACATCAAAATACCCCGATAAACGCATTGCCATCGTCACCTGCATGGACACACGTCTTACGCACTTGCTTCCGGCAGCCTTAGGCATCAAAAACGGCGATGTGAAAATGATAAAAAATGCAGGAGGCACCATAACCAACCCCTTCGACTCTACCGTACGCTCACTGCTTGTGGCAATCTACGAGCTCGGAGTCAACGAAGTGATGATAATCGGACACACCGGATGCGGCGTGCAGGGAATGGACTCGGCTGAAATGCTGGAAGCCATGCGAAAACGCGGCATTGATGAAGAACACATATCACTTATGCGACACTGTGGCATAGACCTCGACAGCTGGCTCCACGGATTTGACTGCACCGAAACAGCCGTACACGAAACAGTGGATCTGATACGCCACCATCCACTCATGCCGCACGACATCACCGTGCGCGGATTCATCATAGACTCCCTCACCGGTGCCCTCACCCCCCTCGAATAGCCCCTCACCAGCACAACAACGTTAACCGCCACACTCACTCACAATGGCCCTGATGTCCCACCACAACACATCAGGGCCATCCGTTTTAACCGCCTATGCAATGCCGCAGGCCTAATAAACCATAGTCGGATTTTTCAAATCAGTCATGCAATGGTATGAGCGGCATTCGGATTTGTCCATTGCCACTTTCATCACAATACAGTTTCAACATTATGGCCGAATCCAACCTTTTCAGAGTATCTTCATAGCCATCAACGCCATCAAATACTCGCTTCAAAAATTCTACATCTCTACCGACAATCTTATTTCCTGAAACACCATGTAAATCTCCCCTGTAAAAGTTTTTAGAAATACCGATAATTTTTTCGCATATCTTTCTCCTATTCATTTCTTCTCTTCCTTCAGAGGATATCGAATCAATTGTATCCCATATTTCAGTGGCAAGAAGCCAATGCATTCCTATCAACGCCTCCATATCACGCTCCTTTATATCAACACTTATCCGATCGGATGAAAGATGATTTTGGGTCGCATCAATATGAAGGTTAAAATAATGACAAAGTTCTGCAAGTCTTTGAAATTTACCATAATCATTTTTATGAATATTCTGAAATGATATTTGATTCGGATCAAATAAATACAACTTCATTTTCTGCAGATATTCTTCGGATGGATAATAGTCCTGATATTTGTTTTTAAGGCATACCGACAGAGAGTATAAATTTATAGTATTTCTTACAATATTATAATAACTATCGACAAGCATAGTCCGATAATCGTCTTCACCAAGTCGTCGGGTGTTATCTCTTGTCTGCTCCTGAGATCTCCATGTCCTATAAGTTAACATAAGTGAACACATGGCAACTACAAGAGCAATCCAGTCCCATGTGGGCAAATGCAATTGTTCTACCAAGCCAAATTTCATAAATACGATATCGTATA
>CAJTQH010000007.1:0-33082 GCA_910578305.1 uncultured Muribaculaceae bacterium | reverse complement strand
GTTTGACGGAAATCCAAAGGATGCTGGTGAATATTATATCGTATATACATATCCCGATCAACATTCCTATCCAAATGAACAATATATTCATAGTAGAGATCCGTCCTAACCACTGTGGCGTATTGTTTTTAAAAAAATACATATCTGAAATTTTATTACTGTTTAACAATTCAAATTGTGGATTCATGTAAAGAAATAAATCCATCATAACATGCGATTTGCCGACTGCCATCCTGACCGATTATTATTCTAACGGCTGTTTCCGGTGATGATGTTTCAGTGTATTCACCCGCTTCAAAATATTTATGTGGCAACTCTGGGTAGAGCGTATGTATCAAAGATGGGAAACCTCGAAGTATATGCCAAAGGCGTTCCACAGACATGTGCTTCAATGATTCCAAATTAATGGTTCCACGCAAATCCATATCCACAACATGCTGTTTTATACCACGGTTTAAAAACGTACGACTAACTATGACATCTGTGATGAGTTGTGCAGCTATTTCATCGGCTTGATCCATTGCAATCGATAGTGGTTGGCCGGGATTGATAGCAAATGATTTTTGCACAATGATATCACCGCAATCAGGCTTTGCTTCAATTTTATGGATGGTCACACCAGTATTCAAGTTCATGTCAACGTACATATCGAACCACGGATTCAATCCCGGATATTCAGGCAACAGCGACGGATGTATATTCAAACCTCCAAACTTGCATTTGTCTACAATCTCAATAGGAATTATTCTGTTCAATTTATACGAAAGGATCAACTCCACTTCATGCAATGCGTCAGCAAGTTGCCCCCAAGAGGAAAACCGGATATAAGCAATGCTTTTTGACTCACAGATATCAGCAAGCTCTCCCCCTTTGGAAAAGTCTACCACAATTAATTCTTCAGAATGCAATATCCTGCCTAGATGATCAATCAAGACTGAATATGAGCATGTCAGCAGTGCTATTTTCATAAATTATATCCAAAGAGTGATGTATCAGGCAAAGAGTCAATCACAGCTTCAATAATTTCTATGGAATGAGCTACGTCTGAAAGCGATACCGTTTCAACAGGCGAATGCATATAACGGCAAGGCACACTGATATTGGCGGTGTGAAATCCTCGAATATCACGATACGACTGAAGTGACGAGCAATCGGTTCCACCATATACAAACCGGCCCAAAGACGTCTGAAGCGAAATATTGCGTGCTGAAGCCACTGACTTGATAAATTGCCTCATAACAGATGAGTTGTCCGATTTGCGCAATACTCCAGGCCCTCTCTGTAAATACAGCCGCCCCATCTGGTCTTCATGATGATAAGGTATGTCCGTAGCATAATCCACGTCTAATACTATTACAGCATCCGGCTTATACTGAAAATCAAACGCAAGTGCGCCACGAAGGCCCACTTCCTCCTGAACAGTCGCCACGCATGTAAGATTGACAGGTACATCATTTTTGGAATACCATCGCAACACTTCTCCTATTACAAACAATCCAACTCTATCATCAAGAGCCGTAGCGATGATGAAGTCGCCATCAATATTAAAAGCCGGAGTCAAAACAGCCAAATCGCCCGTATCAATTAAATGGCAATTATCCACGTTCGGCACATCGATCCACAGATCTTCAAATACGAGACCTTTGGGCTGAGCGAACTGTGATGTCGCATCAAATCCGACCACACCTCTGAATGTATCCCCATACTCATTTATGACAGTAACTTTCTGTCCGAGCAACATGTGCGGACTACATCCTATGGATCTGAACTTATATTTTCCATTACCGACACTTTGTGTGATCTGAATACATATTGTATCGGAATGAGCGACAAGCGCAAGGGTCGGATATGCAGCATTTTTGCGGATTGAGAACTCCATATTTCCCATAGCATCAAGTTTAGATGTAACCCCGGGCATAACAGAACACCAGTCTTTATTTAGGAATGACATCATGTTATGTTCCTGCATTGAGGGCGAAATGATTTCTATGAGCGACGTCAAACGTTTAATAGATTCGTCCGATAATTTTTGCATATCAGTATTTCTTATAATTGTATTTTCGATGATTAAACTTTTCGACGCGATTCATCATACCGACAAAATCCACATCACTCATGCGAGTGAGATTGACTATCGGACATCCGTCTGTAAGAAATCTCACTTTATCAGGTATTATGTTTTCCTTACAGGCTCTATTGTAGATGATCGATCCGGGGAATGCAATTATCATATCCAAGAACATACGGTAACGATCATGGTTATTCATAAACCACTCAATGGTTTGCTCCGCAGTCTCGACCGTTTCCATAGTGTCGCCCATTATGACACCCGAACGAGAATTTAATCCTGCCTTATTCAGCATTTCCAACGCATCCTCTATCTGAGCTACAGATATACCCTTATGCATACTCTTTAGTATCTCGTCCACAGCACTTTCCACTCCGACAAAAATATATCTGCATCTGGTATTTTTAAGCAGATCGACCAGTTCCTGATTTATATTGTCGATACGAAGCTGTATCGACCAGTCAAAATCATAGTTTTCCATCCGCAGGCAAAACTCCCTGACACGGTCATTGTCCGTAGCAAACAGTTCTTCGCGCAATGCAATATAAGATATGTCGTAATGCTCCGTGAGCCAATCTATCTCTTTGAAAATAGAGTCGAGTGAGCGCTGGCGATATTTAGATCCCGACGGATGGAAGCAGAACGTACAATTGAATTTACATGAACGTCCGCCTATTACCGACACTTGTGAATAGCGTTTGCCCTCATCACTTATATCCGGATTACATCGAAGATACTCCCCATAATCAAAACCCTCATAATCCGGAAATGGCAACGAATCCAGATCACTTATTTCCTTACGCATCGCGGTTCGAACCAGTCGACCCTGTTTATTGCGGAATATCAGCCCGTCGACCGATTGGATATCTCCATTTCCGGTGAGGGCTTCAACCAGCTCGACTATTGTAAGTTCTCCCTCTCCTATCATACCATAATCCACTTCCGAGATTGCAAGCATGGCTGTTTCAGGATCGGCTGTAACGATACCGCCACCCATCATTATCACGATGTCAGGCTTTATGGCTCTGGCAAAACGTGCCATCCGTGCAAGATCATGATATTCGCCTGACAAGCCCCCTATTCCGACTATATCAATATCTTCCTTTTCTATAATCTCGGACAATATATCGAATTCTTTTCCCTCACGGTGATTTAGATTCAATGTTATGACATTTGCCACACCTGCTTGCTTAAGATATGCTGAAACATACAATGTACCCATAGGCATGACATAATACCCGTCAAACCCGTATGTATGATATCGTGGAATCAGCAACAGTACATTTTTCATCATCTTCAGAGATTCTTTTTTAAATGGGCTTCCAGACTGACACCAGTTTGCTTTTCAAATCTGGATGCAAGTACATTCACCAATTCGAAACGAAGTGCTTTTTTTACAAAATCACATCTGACTTTTTCAAAATCTTCAGAAAATGAATCATGAAACAGGCGGCATCCGCCACCACAATTCCATTTTGCGAAACAGCCTTCGCACTCCTGTCCAGAGTATATATTGTGCATGTTCAATATTTCAGAAAATGCCTCAGTGTCAAATATTACTTCTCCATCAGCCACACGCCCATAAATATAATTTTCATATTGAGATTCAACAGGTGATGAAACTCTGGCGCATGATGATATTGTGCCCGATGGCGTAAGTACAATCTTTCCCTCACATGTCCGGTCTCGAATCATCGATAATGTTTCAACAGCAACACTCTCAAGCGTAATACCATAGTCTCCGGCCATTTTTTTTGCTTTATAATACTCCGTCAGAAAAGTATCGTAATATTCACGCAATCGCTCAGGCGATTCAAACAGTTCCGGCGCCAAAACCACATCATAAACCACCTTATGCAACTTAGGGAAACGGCGGTGAACCTCTTCAATCATTTCACACATTCTACTCACGCTTTCCGGCGTGAATGTAGTGCGTATGCCGAAAGGATAGTTTTTTTCCAACATCATATCAATATTGGATGCAACCTTATCGTAACTGCCTCTCTCTTTATTCTGTAAATCGGATAATATTTCGAATGATACGGCCATATCAACTCTTTTAGCTGCAAAATAGTCGATAATTTCATCCGTGATAAGACTTCCGTTTGTCACTAATCCTATATTATATCTGTACGATGTCTTATCGGCTACTTCATGAATATATTCGACAGTTTTTTTAATCAGAGGAAAACTTATCAAGGGCTCACCGCCCCCGCTGAAATTGATAATATATGGATTTTTCTGCCTTCGACCCGATTTAAATAAATAATCTACTACAGCTTTTACATTCTCAAACTTTACCTCGCCATGAGATCGCCCCTTAGCCGAATAGCAATAAATGCACTTGAAGTTACATGTGTAATTGCATAAAATGTCTATCTGAAACAATTCGTCAGGCGACTTTGGAAGATAATGTACCGGGACATTGCCCGATGCCTGAAATGCCGCCAACGTTCGTTTTACTGAATCTTTTACAGTCTCTCCATCCGCACATTTTACAAGCTCGGCCACATTATCACGTGTAGCGAGAGAAATGTGTCCACCCAAAGGAGCATAGACCACATATACTTTTTCATTCGGAAATCCCCAAATGTCACCTACGGGAATTGCAAATATGTTTTGTTTCGACAATCTATCGGCATTCATGATTCTTTGAGTTTTTCGGAGATATCATTAATGAGATTTTTCCCTGTGGATTTTTCATACCGCGATGCCAAAGCACAAACAAGGCTGTCGGTGAGCATAAGTCGATAATGATCGCATATAGCATCGAAAATATCGGCTTCATATACACGCCGGCTACTCGGACATCCACTGCCACAATTCCATCTGGCATAACAATCCTTACATTTGTCTATTGTATGAATATTGCCCTCAGTTATCTTTCGAAACTTATCCGCATTGATCTCCACAATATGTGAATCGGTAATTTTACCAAAAACAGCGTCCTCGTAATCAGCCTCCACCGGAGACGACACATCGGGACAAACAGTCAAAGTGCCATAAGGTGTAAGGCACACAAGATTATAACAGAATCGCTCTCGCTTGGAATAATTTATGAGATGAGAGGACGATGAACGCAACGTCAAACCAAGCCTGCCTGCTACACGCTCACCTTCTTTAAATGACTTGAAGTAACGCGCAAAGAAATCTTTAACCACGTCAGTAGATGTGAAATACGCGGGATCAACCACCTGCTGGCAACTTAATTTCGTCACCAATGGAAAGTGCTCATGGCAGTATCTTACCATCTCCGGTATTAGATCGACATTTTTTTCAGTAATTGTCGAGCGAACATAGTTGTCCACTCCGGCTTCTGTAAGTTTTACCACATTTGCAGCGACAACATCGTAGAACCCTCGCTGCTCATTCTGCACATCAGGCAACACTTCAAACGATAGCTGCACGGTAAAGTTATGTTCTTTAAAAAAAGAAATCATTTCATCGTTTAAAATCGAACCGTTTGTAGTGATAGCAAAATGTGGCTTCACATCATTGGCCAATGCTACTTTTTCAGCATAGACTGTTGCTTCCTTCAAAATATTCCATGACAGAGCAGGCTCGCCTCCTCCCATAAACATTATAGTGCGGTCTTTAACGGCCTTGCGATTGCGGGAAAGGAAAAAATCAAGAGTGGGTGCGACCAATGACATATCCAGTTCGGCTGTAGACCTCCCGGATGCCGAATAACAATATTTGCACTTAAAATTACACTTTTCATTAAGCAGAAGATGCAACGTGCAGAATGTATCTTCCGACACTTCCACATTTATTCCAGACTGAACTGTTTGGCCTAGCAAGCGATTGAGCGTTTCATCCGTTTTGCACCCAGCCTCTGTCAAGACTTCAAGTCTTTCAACTTCCGAAGGAGTGGAAAGAAAAAACAAATTGGCCAATGGAGCATAAACCAATTGACATATTGAGTCCTCCACCCCGAAATATTTTCCGACCGGAATGGAGTATATATTATTTGCGTTAAGAGATTTCTGTATCATACCCTAAAAAGATAAGCATCTGTGCCAGATATACGAACATATCGCTCACACTGGCACAGATGCAATGTGTTTTTTAGCTGTTGTTGCACGCGCAAGAGCAGCCGTAGCCGAAAACATCGCAGCATCCCGATGCGGAATTGCAGGTATTTTCATTAACTGAATAAACTTCTGTAAGCATAATTTATTCTATTTATTATTTGTAAGGCCCTACCCGTTTGCTGGAAGGTCGGTTACTCCATTGCATACTCTATTACGGTTTTTCTGCATACACCTTGGATTTTTGTTATTGATTCGGATACTCGCTATTGTTATCTTATTTTTTCACTCCTCCCAAGATACTACAGAACAAAACAGTGGCGCCCATGCCATAAACAAAAGGCATCCAAGATATTGAAGTGAAAAACATTTTAGCTAATGAACCTGCGGATATATATACACACACCAATCCAACGATTATCCCGATCAAAATACCATAAAACGCGCCACTTACAATGCCCGATGCGGTATCCGAACTGAATAAAATTCGTGCAAGAATGTATAGTACTATCAACGCCACTATTAACACAATCAAAACAGCAATTGGCAATGCCACCGGCAGAAGACTAAAAAGATATTGTATCATATCGTTTATTTATGTTTTGGTTAGAACATTCTATTATTTCATGGCTTATTATAGCACAGACGCATTTGCAATGCAACCAAATAACGCCTTATCGTTTTATCTTCATGGTATGCGTCACACTTTCTTGCAAGATACACTTGTGAGCATTGCGAAGTTATACATTTTTAATGGAAATTCAACCTGTTACGTGATTTTTTTTGCAAGTAATACGTACGTTTAAACTGCAACATATCAAAAGCAAGATAATCCCCTATTACTCTAACCGCGCCGCACATTTACACACAACAACCTATACTACAAACACTTGCACGAACAATCCCTTATATTATCATAAAGTCCCAATTCCCATTACGGAAATTGAGACTTATACCAATATTTATTCTTGTCAGTATTCAGCTTTGTCAGAACACATCGGTATTTCCCTAAACTTTTTTATCTCCAGTCATGCTACTTCATTTCAGAGTGGAGAGATTTCGAAGCCGGCGGCCTGTACGGCTTTGATAACGTCGTCGGGATTGTGTTCGCCTTCCACTGTGGCGATGCCGTCTGACAGGTTTACGTCGACTGTGGTCACTCCTTCGACTGCCGCTATGCTGCGGTCGACACTGGCACGACAATGCGGACAATTCATGCCGGTTACTTGGTATTTCTTTGTCATTGAATCAGTAGTTATATGTGATCGATTATGTTTGTGATTTCTGATAAATGCCGCTATGAGTAGTAGTATCAGCACAGCGGAGCAAGACAATGGGAACCATGATATGCCATGCGATCCGTGAGCTTGATGTGCGTCCATGGCTATGGTAAACCATTGTGACGGCATGAGATAGTCGATAATGAGCCCGAATGTCAATGCTCCTGCGATGATCGAACAAAGGTATATGGCAGCCGATTTGCGCCCCATCTCTCGCGATATGAGTGTAAACGATGCAAAATTAACCGCCGGTCCGGCCATGAGCAATACAAAAGCCGTGCCGGGCGAGAGTCCTTTGAGCATCAACGACATGGCTATAGGTATGGAGCCTGTGGCGCACACGTACATCGGCACGGCTATGACAAGCGCGGCTATCATGGACAGCAATGGGGCCTTACCGAGCACGGAAAAGAAATCCGACGGTACATACACCGTGATGAGAGCAGCCACTATAAGACCGATCACAAGCCACGATCCGATACTCCCCACAAGGTCGACAAAGCCATAGCGCAACGCGTTGATGCATTTGCCGACAAACGATACCCTTTCCGGCTTTGCTTCGTCCTCGACACACTGTATGCCGGCAGGTTTTTCAGTGCGTCCTACCGCCACTCCGCCCGCCACTGAGGTGATGAGTGCTGCTACCGGACGAACAATCGCAAACACCGGGCCGAGCAACGACCACGTGGCGGCTATGCTGTCGACTCCGGTCTGCGGTGTGGCTATAAGAAAAGATGTCGACGCAGCTTTCGACGCTCCACCACGGCGCATGGCTATGGCTGTAGGCAACACTCCGCACGAACACAACGGCAGGGGCACCCCTATCATGGCAGCTTTTACAGATGCTTTCCATCCCGTGCCCGCAAGATGTCGTGCCATGGTGCGTTGCGGCACAAAAGCGTGCATCACACCGGCTATCAGGAATCCAAGAAGTATGTAGGGCGACATGGCATTGAGCATGAAAAGCAATGATTTCAACAGTTCCATAAACAAGGATTTTGATCTATGATAATTTCCGACTGCAAATTTAATACACCGACAGTGCTATTCTGTTACACATTTTGCGCATCGTTTTACATTATAATTCCGGCAACGGTGTACGGCTGCCCAGTTTACGGAATTGAGTGGGCGTAAAACCGGTAAACTGCTTGAACTGACGCGACAGATGTGCCACCGAAGAAAAACCGGTGCGATAGGCAATTTCCGAAAACGACAATTGTCCGTATTTTATAAGTTCCTTTACACGCTCTATGCGCAGATTCAAATAGTAATTCTCTATCGAGCGCCCCTCCACCGCCGAGAATATACGTCCCAGAGTAGCATACGACGCACATAGCCTATCGGTAAGCAGTTCCGACACAGACACCCGATCATCGGAGCCGTCGCGACGCGAAGCCTCGATGAGAAGCCGTTTTATACGGTCTACCATCTCTGCCTCACGCGATTGTATGAGCTCAAATCCATCAGCTTCCAAGGCCTTAGATACACGATCCATTACGTCTTCGTCGAGCACACCGTTGATTTTTGCATACCCAAGCTCTACCGAAGCCACCGGCAAGTGCAGATCGTGAGCCAGAATATGCTCTACCTTGGCAATGCAATGGCGGCACACCATATTTTTTATTGTAAGAACGACCATATATGTTTATCTACATTTTTATGCAAAGATAGCATTTACCGGAATTCGAAGCATTACATTTTTTCATCATATCTTTATATTCATTACTATTGGAGCAGCTATTTTTCCGTCCAATCTGACGTTCTCTAATAAATATTTGTTATTTTTGCAAAATGTCAGTGAATAAAGTAATTTTGATAGGCAACGTAGGTAAAGATCCTGCGATACGCTATGTGGGCGAACGTCCTGTGGCCGAATTCACTCTGGCCACCACCGAGCGCGGACGCATCTCCGCATCGGGGGCTCAGATTCCCGAGCGCACCGAATGGCACAGACTTGTGATGTGGGATGCAAATGCCAATATGGCAGAGAAGTATATCCGAACAGGAACAAAATTATATGTCGAAGGCAAGTTGCGCACCCGCATGTGGGAAGACCGCAACACCATAAAGCATTCGGTGACCGAAATATACGTTGACACAGTGGAAATACTGTCACGTCCCACTCAGAACTGATCATAAATAAAATAAAACAAACCATATCATTACAAAATGAAGAAGATCAACGAAACTACCGAACAGGAAGAGATCTACCGCAATGCCGATCCGGCACAGCTGCCGGAAAACGCATTCCGCGAGCTCGCTGCGGATGAGACATACCGCCCTGTAATGCACCCGGCTCACGACTATCCCGAAGCCACTCCCTACTCAGTGTCTATGGGTCTGCTCTTCGCCGTGATATTCAGTGCTGCGGCAGCATATCTCGGACTCCGTGTGGGTCAGGTGTTTGAAGCCGCAATCCCGATTTCCATCATAGCCGTAGGCCTGTCGGGAGCCCTTAAAAAGAAAAACGCACTCGGACAGAATGTAATAATACAGTCTATCGGTGCATGTTCAGGTGTCATAGTCGCCGGAGCCATCTTCACCCTTCCGGCCTTGTACATTCTCAAAGAATCTCATCCGGAAATTACTGTCAATTTTCTTGAAGTATTTCTCAGTTCACTGCTTGGCGGTGTGCTTGGCATATTGTTTTTCATTCCATTCCGCAAATATTTTGTCAAGGACATGCACGGCAAATACCCATTCCCCGAAGCTACAGCGACCACCCAAGTGCTCATGAGCGGCGAAAGCAAGTCGAGCGCCACAGGCAAACAGGCCATCACGCTTGTGATATCGGCTTTGATCGGCGGTGTGTACGACTATGTGGTGAGCACATTCGGTATGTGGGCTGAAAACATCACTTCGGCCGCAACATCGTGGGGTATCGCACTGGCCGACAAAGCCAAGATGGTGTTCAGCTGCAATACCGGCGCAGCACTTCTCGGCCTCGGCTACATAGTGGGAATCCGATATGCTTTCATAATATTTGCCGGATCAGCCCTCGTATGGTGGGTGATCATTCCCATCATGGGCACATACGGTAACGTAGGTCTGCAACTTGCCGATCCCGATATCATCTTCAACAATCAGGCCCGACTGATAGGTATTGGCGGCATAGCCATGGCCGGAGTACTCGGCATCATCAAATCCTGGCCCATCATAGCTCAGGCAGCCGGACTTGCCGTACGCGAGTTCAAAGGCGGACAGGTAACAACGAAACCCGTGCGCTGGCAAATGGATATATCCATGAAGCATGTCGTATTTTTCATGATTCTGGCACTTGTCGCCGTATTTATTTTCTTCTGGACAGGAGTACTGCACAATCTATGGCAGGCCGTGGTGGCCTGGGTGGTTGTCACCGTTATCGGATTTCTGTTCACTACCGTGGCAGCCAATGCAATAGCCATAGTAGGCACCAATCCAGTATCAGGCATGACTCTGATGACCCTGATAGTGGCATCAGCTATATTCGTGGCCGTAGGAATCAGCGGCACCTCAGGCATCGTGGCATCCATGATCATTGGCGGTGTAGTATGTACCGCTCTATCCATGGCCGGCGGCTTTGTCACCGACCTCAAGATTGGCTACTGGGTGGGAAGCACACCTAAAAAACAGGAAACATGGAAATTTCTCGGCACTCTGGTATCGGCAGCCACTGTGGGCGGAGTACTTCTTCTGCTCAACAATGTATATGGTTTTTCCGGCACAGAAGGTCTTCAGGCTCCCCAGGCAAATGCCATGGCAAAAGTTATCGAGCCTATAATGATGGGAGGCGATACTCCTTGGATTCTTTACATAGCAGGTGCCATACTTGCCCTGATCCTCAACTGGCTTGGAGTACCAGCACTGGCATTCTGCCTTGGAATGTTCATACCGATGTCGCTCAACGCACCACTGCTTGTAGGCGGCGCCATAGCTTGGTTCGTATCAACACGTTCGTCAGATAGTGCTGTCAATGACGCACGTCGCGACCGCGGCACACTCATCGCTTCTGGTCTTATTGCCGGCGGTGCTCTCTTCGGAGTATTCTCGGCTCTTACCCGATTTGCTTTCGGCAAGCTCATCATACCGATGCCCGAAGGCACCAATCAGATACTCGGTATAGGCATGTATGCACTCATCATCATATATCTGATCTGGGACAGCATGCGTGCCCGTAAATCTCAGCAATAATATCCGGCATGGACAAGCGATTGCTGCGAAACATAACCGCCCTGTCGCTGCCCGCCATAATAACCAACATCACCACCCCCCTGCTTGCACTGACCGACACGGCCATTGCAGGACACATGGGGGGTGCGGTGTTTATAGCGGCTATAGCGGTGGGCGGCACCATGTTCAACATGCTCTACTGGCTGTGTGGCTTTCTGCGCATGGGCTCAAGCGGACTTACCGCTCAGGCTCTTGGAGCCGGAGACATGCGCGGCACACACATCATTCTAACACGAGCACTTGCTCTTGCCGCACTGACAGGACTGCTGATGATAGCTTTGCGCCATCCCATAGCCGAAGGCCTGCTAACGATCATCGACACCGACAGCGCCACACACGGACAGGCCATACAGTATTTTATGATCTGTATCTGGGGAGCACCTGCAACATTGGGCATGTTTGCTCTTACCGGATGGTGCATAGGAATGCAGAACTCCCGTCTGCCCATGTGGACATCGCTTCTCATTGATGTGCTCAATATAGCACTGAGTCTCACACTGGTGCTGGCACTAAGACTTAAGATAGAAGGTATAGCCATAGGCACACTCACGGCACAGTGGGCAGGATTTATAGTCTGCCTCACTCTGAGTATACGATGCTATGGATGGCAGTGGATATGTTTAAAAGAACTTATCAAAGGCATCGGACGCTTTTTCCGCATCAACACAGACATATTCCTGCGCACGCTGTGTCTTGTAGCTGTCACCATGTGGTTTACACGCACCGGAGCTATCCAGGGAGCACTCATGCTGGCGGTCAATGCTCTGCTGATGCAACTGTTTACGCTATTCTCTTTTTTCATGGACGGACTGGCATTTGCCGGAGAAGCTCTGTGCGGGCGCTATCTCGGAGCGGGCGACACCGACCGTCTGCGCAAAAGCACACATGCCATACTATCTATCGGCGGCGTACTGGCCATCATATTTACCCTGCTATACATAGCGGGCGGGCAGCAACTGATAGCATGGCTGTGCGACGATCACGAAGTGGTGGTTGCCGCCGGCGAATATTTCGCATGGGCGGTAAGCATACCGCTTGTGGCATTCACGGCATTCATGTGGGACGGCATATTTATAGGCATCACACGCACACGCGCAATGTTAGCGAGCATGGCATCCGCCACCGCCGTGTACTTCGCTTGTTATTTCATCGCATTCCCATCGATGGGCAATCACGGCCTTTGGATAGCCTTTCTCGCCTATCTGTTCACTCGAGGAGTCGTGCTCACCATGCTTGGCCGGAAATATCTCTAACGGGGACTGTTGTCACCGTATTCCTGAAGATATGCCTCACATGCCCCACACAGCTCATCGTACCACTCCTGTCCGAATCGCTCGATAAGCGGTTCGCGCATAAACTGATACAGACGTACACCCTTGCTGCGTCCGAGCACTGTGGCGCACTTGCATATCTTCCAGCGGTGATAGTTCACGGCTGTAAATGCAGGATACTCCGTAAGACGCAGCGGGTAAAGATAGCACGAAATGGGCTTACGAAAATCCGTGCGACCCTCACGATAGGCCTTCTCTATGGCACACAAGCACTTACCTCCGGCACCATAGGTGGTGAACACGCAGTTGCGCCCGTCGACGATCTGAGTTACCAGGTCGCCCTCCTCATCCACATAGCCCACTCCGGCCTCATCAATCCGCTGACGTGCAGCCGGGAGCAAGTCATCCCATACCACATCCTTTATATCCTTCAGACGCTGATACTCTGACTCTGTTATCGGAGCTCCGGCATCACCTTCTATACAGCATTCACCAAGACATTTGTCAAGGTCGCAGAGAAAAAATTCCTCGATAAGATCAAGGCTCACAAGCGCATCTTTAATCTGTAGCATTATCTCTTCAGTAGTTTCTTCCATTAAAATAAATGTCGGTTTTCATCATATTCCCGATACAGCCATACCCACCCCCACGAGCCTGTCATAGCGCGCGCCGGGTCGACGATGGTAGACTTTAACCACATACTCATTGCAAGTCTGGTATTTATCGCCCTCTATGGCTGAAGTATATCCTTTCATCGAACCACGCGGCACCACAAGATACTGATAGTTGTAGGCTCCCTGCTTGAGAAATACGGCCAGTTCATAGCGCGACGTGGCGCGATTGAACACCATGCGGCTTTCGGGCGAGAATCGGCGCTGAAACATATCACCGTCCACAAACACATCGACCGATGGCTGTTCGGGCATGTCAAGAGCAAAGTGTGTCACCATATAGTCGGCCTCCGTATCAGGTTCCTGTGCGTTATACTCACGTATGCGAAACCGCCCGTGCTGTGTGCGGTCAAACTGATAAGCCATATCCGCACGCGGAATGTCCGTCATGAGTTCAGCGTGATAGTACGGATCGGCATAGCCCAAGGCATCCACATGCATGCCCGGATATGTGGTAGATATTATCTCCATGCGCCTGTACTCATTGCCGGCAGGAAATATCAGCCGGGGATCATGCTCAAACCACATTTCAGATCCCGAAACACGTGTAGGCCTCATGACATACACCGTATTATCCTGCCGACCGTTCTGCTGCACCTCAACGATCACGTCGGTAAATAAATTGTCCACCTCTGCACCATTGCGGTCGACACTCAGCGTAAGCTGCTGATGGGCATCGTTGTAGTCCACATCTGTACGCGACGATACCGATGCCTCTACCTTCATCAACGGCTCAACCACCGAAAACCGCACCTGCAACAATGTAGCTTCAGGATCCGACTCATCGTACACACGCAGCAGATAATTGCCCGACAGCTTCATGTCCATGCGTTCGTTAGGCAACGTTATTTCATAGTGCACATAATGGGCAGTGGTAGCCTGCGAATACGCATAATCCTCCACATTATCCTCGTTAAAACCGTCAAGATACTCCGACGGCATAAGCACATCAGGCTTCCACAACGCATCGCAGTGTATCAACTCATAGCGCATGTAACGGCGGTCTTCGGCAAGTTCATCAAACCCTACCGTCAACACATCATCCGATCCAAGCAAAATTAAAGGCGGAAGCTGATCATTGCCGTTGACCTTGGTCTGCAACGAATAAAACGCCGGATGCACCGTCATGGTACGCGTATCGGTCACACGCGCCGACATGCAGCACAGCCACACGGTCAGAATTACGGATATTTTCAATATCAATCTCACCACTGTATAGGTGCTTTACCCTGTGCCACGATATAATCGTTGGCGCGTGTGAAATGATGATTGCCGAAAAATCCTCGTGATGCGCTGAGAGGCGACGGATGCGGGGACTTAAGCACCAGATGACGCGAAGTATCTATAAACTGCCCCTTGCGGGCAGCGTATGCTCCCCACAAAATGAACACAATGCCCGAACGACGGTCGTTGAGCGCACGGATTGCGGCATCCGTCAGTTCCTCCCATCCATGCCCCTGATGTGATCCGGCTGTATGCGCACGCACCGTCAGCGTAGCGTTCAGCAACAGCACTCCCTGCTCCGCCCATCTCGACAGATTGCCATTTGCCGGCATCGGAGCACCGGTATCGGCATGCACCTCCTTAAAAATATTGATCAGAGATGGCGGCATAGCGACATCGTCGGCCACAGAAAAACAGAGGCCATTGGCCTGTCCGGGGCCATGATACGGATCCTGACCGAGTATCACCACTTTCACATCGTCAAACGGACATGCGTCAAACGCAGCAAATATCTGCTTCGCCGGCGGATACACTACCCCACTGCCATACTCCTGATGAACAAAAGCGGCCAACTCACTGAAATAAGGTTTCTCCCACTCTTCGGCCAAAGCCTCATGCCACGTCTTATCTATCCTCACATTCATAATGGTAATCAATGATTCAGGGGTTACACGATCTTTAATTTGCAAAACTACAAAAAACTTAGTAAATTTGCAGCACAGAAAAGCAAATATCGGCACCCGTAGTTCAATGGATAGAATATCGGATTCCGGTTCCGACGATTGGGGTTCGACTCCCCACGGGTGTACCATCCCCTTCCAAGCCGCCCCACCCGGAGCGGCTTTTTTCATGAAGACTGTGCCCCGTATAATAGAATTTAGTCGGCATCGAACCGTTCCGACATAGGACTCTGGCATTCAAATCATCCATTCCAATCGAGTAATTTAAATTTTGGAAGTTGAATTGACGGATTTGTTGATATTTTTTGCTAAGTTTGTCTTTTGAATTTAATACCTCGTAATTATATGAATATCGCAAAATCTATGGTAAGTTCGCCTAAGGGTGACATTACTCTGTATACTTTGACCAATGCCGATGGCGCTCAAGTAATTCTGTCGAGTCTGGGCGCAGGTATTGTCAGTGTCAAAGTCGCCGACGCTGACGGCAATCTTGACGATGTGGCCTTAGGCTACGCTGATGCCAAGGACTATTTCTACGACGGCCCGTGTGCAGGCAAGATTCCCGGCCGATATGCCAACCGCATTGCGGGCGGTCACCTGCGTGTCGACGGTCGTGACTATCAGCTTGCCATAAACAATGGCCCCAATGCGCTCCATGGCGGGCCGGAAGGTTTCCAGAACCGTATATGGGAAAGCCGTGTTGACGATGATGCTGTGATATTCAGTTATGTAAGTGAGGATGGCGAGGAGTGTTATCCCGGCACTCTGACTGTCGAAGCCCGATATACGTGGTCTGACGATTGTCAGCTGACTCTGCATATCAACGCCACAACCGACAAAGCCACGGTGGTAAATCTGACCAATCACTGCTATTGGAATCTCGAAGGACACAATGCCGGTTCGGTGCTCGACCACAAACTATGGATCAAAGCTTCGCGTTTCTTGCCTACCGACGAATCGCTTATCCCCACAGGTGAAATGGCAGCGGTCGACGGTACTCCTATGGATTTTACAACACCAAAAGTAATAGGACGTGACATAAAAGCCGATTTTGCAGCACTCAACTACGGCAAAGGCTATGACAACTGCTGGGTGGTGGACGATTACCGTAAAGGCGATCTCAAACACGTTGCCACACTCGAAGCACCATCTTGCGGACGCGTACTTGAGGTACACACCACGCAGCCGGCAGCACAGGTCTATACCGGCAACTGGCTCGCAGGCTCACCTGCCAACAAGTGCGGACGAAGCTACAACGACTACGACGGAGTGGCTATCGAATGCCAGTCAATGCCCGACTCGCCCAATCATCCCGACTTCCCGACCACACAGCTTTATCCCGGTGAAGCATATGATGAGACTATTGTATTCAAGTTTAAAACCAAATAAAATTATCGTTCAGCAATGAAACCTACACTTTTTGTACTGGCAGCCGGTATGGGCAGCCGCTATGGAGGCCTTAAACAACTCGACGGTCTCGGCCCCCACGGCGAAACAATAATGGATTATTCTGTCTATGATGCTGTCAAAGCAGGATTCGGCAAGATAGTATTTGTGATACGTAAGGATTTCGAAACGGATTTCCGTGAAAAGATTCTCAGCAAATATGAAGGACATGTACCCGTTGAAGTTGTATTCCAGTCCATCGACAACTTGCCCGAAGGCTACACCTGTCCGGCCGACCGTGCCAAACCCTGGGGCACCAACCACGCCGTGCTCATGGGCAAAGATGCCATCAAAGAGCCTTTTGCAGTGATCAACGCCGATGACTTCTACGGCCGTGATGCTTTTGAAGTAATCGCCAAAGAACTTATGCGTCCGCGTGACCGCAAGGGCGACTACTGCATGGTAGGCTTCCGTGTAGGCAATACCATGACCGAAAACGGCTCTGTGGCACGCGGCGTGTGCTCCACTTCACCCGAAGGCCTGCTCACAGGCGTGGTCGAACGTACTGCCATAAGCTACGACCCCGAACACCGCATCGTGTTCACCGACGAAAACGGCGAGGTGCAGACTCTTGAGCCCTCCACTCCCGTATCCATGAATCTTTGGGGCTTCACACCCGATTATTTCGATTACAGTGAACGTGAATTCAAAAAATTTCTCGACAAAGACATCAATACTCCCAAGTCGGAATTTTTCATTCCGCTGTGCATTGACACTCTGATTAAGAATGGCGAGGCAACAGTAAAGGTACTTGACACCGATTCAAAATGGTTTGGCGTAACTTATGCAGCCGACCGACCAGGTGTAGTTGATAAATTTGCCGAACTCCATGCCTCAGGCGAATATCCCGAACACCTATTCTGACGCCAATCACGGATCGAACCGATTTAAATATGTGTCGGCAACCCCTTATACAAGCGAGTTGCCGGCACATTCTACTACTATGTAAAAGTTGGACGCTTCAATGATTTTAGCTACCTTTGCATCATGGAATTTAAACTTCAGGCAACAGCTCAAGGCAGCAATGCACGTGCAGGAGAGATAACCACCGACCATGGCAAGATACTTACACCGGTGTTTATGCCGGTAGGCACACTTGGCAGTGTGAAAGGTGTACACCAGCATGAGTTGCGCGATGACATAAAGGCTCAGATCATTCTTGGCAACACATATCACCTCTATCTACGTCCCGGAATAGACATACTACGTCAGGCCGGCGGACTGCACAAATTCAATGGCTGGGATCGCCCCATACTTACTGACAGCGGCGGATTTCAGGTATTTTCTCTTTCAGAAAACCGCAAACTCACCGAAGAAGGCGCCCACTTCCGCTCACACATTGACGGTTCAAAGCATCTGTTCACACCTGAAAACGTGGTGGACATAGAGCGCGTAATCGGTGCCGACATAATGATGGCTCTTGATGAATGCCCTCCGGGAATGGCCGACTATTCATATGCAAAGAAATCGCTCGGACTCACCCACCGGTGGCTCGAACGCGGATGGAAACGCTATAAGGAGACCGAAGGGCTTTATGGCTACAAACAAGCCTATTTCCCGATAGTTCAAGGAGTAAAATATCCGGACTTGCGCCGTGAATCCGCCAAATTCATAAGCGACTTCGGAGCCGATGGCAATGCTATTGGCGGTCTGGCTGTAGGCGAACCTACCGAAGTGATGTATGAAATGATCGAAGTGGTCAATGAGATCCTACCTACTGACAAACCTCGATATCTGATGGGTGTTGGCACTCCGGCCAATATACTTGAAGCAATAGACCGCGGTGTAGACATGATGGACTGTGTGATGCCTACCCGAAACGGACGCAACGGCATGCTATTCACGGCTCATGGAGTGATGAACATGCGAAACAAGAAGTGGGCCGATGACTTTTCGCCCATACAGGAAGACGGTCCGAGCTATGTGGATCACGTATACAGCAAAGCGTATCTCCGACATCTATTCATAAGCCAGGAGTTGCTGGCCATGCAAATCGCATCAATTCACAATCTGGCATTTTACCTGTGGCTCACAGGCGAAGCACGCAAGCACATTCTTGCCGGCGACTTTCCGTCATGGAAAGCCGAAATGGTGGAACGTGTCACCAGACGCCTGTAAGTTTCCTGATCCGTCAACCAACCAACGCATACACACGGCATGCAGAAGATCAACCCGCCATTCAAGATTCTCGACCGATATATTATCAAGAAATTTCTTGGTACGTATGTCTTTGCCATTGTGCTTATTCTTGCCATCACCATCATGTTTGATGTCAACGAAAAGCTCGATGCGTTTCTGAAGGCACCGCTAAAGGCTACACTATTTGACTATTTTCTCAACTTTCTGCCCTACTTTGCCAACCAGTTCAGCCCTCTGTTCACATTTATCGCCGTGATATTTTTCACCTCCAAACTGGCCGACAATTCAGAAATCATAGCCATGCTTTCATCCGGAATGAGTTTTCGCCGGCTGTTAAGGCCCTACATGGTGTCGGCCGCTGTGATAGCCGCGACTACATATGTATTGTCGGCATATATCATTCCACCGGCCAACGTGAAGCGCATAGATTACACCAATACTTATGTCAAGAACAAGCGTGTGGACTATGGAGCCAACATCCAGCTGCAAGTGACTCCCGGACAGATTGCCTATATGAGCCGATACGACAACAACACACGCATAGGCTACAAATTTTCGCTCGAGACATTCAAGGACAAGAAACTGGTGAGCCGCCTCACCGCTCAGTCCATACGCTACGACTCCCTGCAAAACTGGCAAGTACGCGACTATATGATACGCGACTTCGACGGCAACCGCGAAGTGATAACCCGCGGCAGCAAACTCGACACCATCATCCAGATAGAACCACGCGACTTCCTTATCTCCAAAAACGACCACGAGACTATGACAACGCCCGATCTGTCACAGTATATTGACCGTCAGAAGGCTCGAGGCGTGGCAAATATCAAGTCGTTTGAAATAGAGTTTCACCGTCGATTCGCTATGACAGCCGCCGCATTTATCCTCACTGTCATTGGCATGGCTCTGTCCTCGCGCAAAGTCAAAGGCGGTATGGGCGTAAACATCGGCATAGGTCTGGTACTCAGCTTCAGCTACATTCTCTTCACCACAGTCACATCTACTTTTGCCATCTCCGGTTACACATCCCCACTTGTGGCCATGTGGATACCCAACATTGTCTACGCCATCATTGCCATAGTGCTTTATCGCCGTGCGTCAAGAGGCTGACAAATCAGCCGCGCTCCATATCATAAAAAAAGAGTGTCGGAAGGCCGACACTCTTTTTATTTAACGATAAATCTACAGTTTACACAATCAATTCCGACCTTTCAGCACTGACAGTGCCGCTTCATAGTCGGGCTCGGTTGTAATCTCGCTGACAAGTTCACGATAGGCCACTTTCCGATCACTATCGATCACAACCACAGCTCGTGCAAGAAGTCCGGCAAGCGGACCGTCGCATAGCTGTACTCCATATTTCTGACCGAAAAGCGGAGACCGGAATGCAGATGCGAAAACCACATTGTCTATACCCTCAAGTGTACAGAACCGCCCCATGGCAAAAGGCAGATCCATTGATACACAAATCACCGCTGTGTCCGGCAGTGACGCGGCTTCTTCATTGAATCGCCGCACAGAGCGGGCACACACCTCTGTATCCAGACTCGGAAATATATTTAACACCACTTTCTTGCCTTTGAAATCCGAACACTGCACAGGTTGCAAGCCGATACCTGCAAGGTGAAAGCATGGAGCCTCCTCTCCCACTGCAGGCATAGTGCCGTAGGTGTGACACGGCGTTTCTTTAAAATAGATTGTTTCCATAAATAATTCTGTTGATTTTTGTTGTAAATATCAGTTCCGGCAATATCAGCGTTGTCAAGGTCTGACAAGAGACATTTTCTGAATAACATCGCTAACAAGATCTTTGTTGTATCCAAGTATCACATTTGCCACAGTGCCATCTTTCTCCACAAGGATTATCGTGGGCAGCGATGCCACTCCGCAGTCACGGACAAGCGATGTAGCACTCATGAGCAGGTGTTCGCCGGGAAGCAGTCCTCCCACCACCGGTTCCACCATGTCCACATTATTGTCGGTAAAAGCCCAGATCACATCAGGAGGATAAGGCAGGCGCTCTGCTGCCTTACGCACATCGCGTACCACCTCGTCGCTGAACCCGCCACCCACATCCATGAGTGCCACAATGGTAGGAGCGCGGAACCCATCGGCTGTACGCCGGCTATAACGCTCGCCGGTCGACGTGAGCAGTGCGAATCCGGGCAGACGTGTACCCGGCAGATTCTCGATGCGGAAATTGCTCTCGCGCATATTGGCAAATATATCGGGATACAACTGTATCAGCTGTTCCTCCGTCGTAGGAGTGACATTATCTACGTCTGTGAAAGGCGCATAGTCAATGGAAATCGATTGTTCGCTTATCGATCCCGGATTATTTTCCAGTCGTATACGCACAGGTTCACCGGTAATACGGTCAAATGCATACTCACCTTCCTGAGCCAAATTACCGCATATACGCATCTCAGTCTCAGCCACCGCCAGATGTCGACCGGAGATCACCGTGTCGGGATGAAAAATCAGCAAATAATCCGGATCTGACATCATACGTCCGAGTTCTGTACTGAGTTCGGCCGGAAGCAGATTGACAAACTGAGCCGTGCGGTGCACCCCCGGTGTCACTCTCTGCGTACCGGCAACCGTGCGAAACGGAGCAGCATCCCAGTCTGTGTGATATTCCTGCAAACGCTCGCCGCCATAGCGATAGTGGTGTCCTGAAAAATAAGACGCGAATCCGTGCATACTATGCTCTCGTCCGGCCAGATTCCAGTCAATGAGATAGGCTATCGGCATAAGTGTATCGGCATATGCCCGTTGCTGTTTCAACGTCAGGTCATAGACCACATCATCTTCAAGCTGCGGCATACTGACTGTAAAACGTGCTTCGGCAGCATAGTCGGGCAGCGCATCAAGACGTTTTATAATATCCGAAACCGATGACACTGGTTGGGCTGCCTGCAAGGTAACTGCAGCCAAAGTCATTGCAAAAGCCATAAAAGGGAATAAGCGTATCATAATGTGATGTTTCTGTAAGTGATAAAACCGTTTTTATCCACACTGGTCATCATAGTCCGACCCAATCAATATATCAACACATCACTCCGTATTTTTGTTTTGTAACAGACTGAAAAAACTGCCGGCAATAACGAATTGATATTACCGGCTGATTTCACTTGTTTTATGTTGTGTATAATTAATATGTGAGCGTTAATCTCTTCAGAAAGAGAATTATTGTCAGCAAACTATATATAAATATTTGTTTTTTTTTCACCCGGCGGCGTATAATAGGGATATGTCACAGACTGAAGATACAAAGCCTGAGGCGGCATTGATGTACCGGCCGAGCAACGGTCTTTGGCATTGATTATAGCCTTGAATCCATCCTGATCAATCTTTCCTCGACCGACATCTACAAGCGTCCCCACAACAGCCCTTACCATATTCCGCAGAAAACGATCGGCCGTGATCACAAACACATGACCTTGCCCTGCGGCAATCTCATGCCATCGGGCATGTGTCACATGGCAGATATTGGTCTTATTGTCAGTATGCAACTTGGCAAACGATGTAAAATCATCAACCTCAAGCAGCAGATCGGCTGCTCTATTCATTGCTTCATAGTCGAGCAACGGTGGAGCCTGCCATGCAAGCCGATGAAAAAACGGTGACTTACAGTGAATAGCATAATAGTGATATGTACGTGATGTGGCATCGAACCGTGCATGGGCATCATCATGTACCGGGGTTATCGAATACACCGCTATATCACGACCGATAAGTGAGTTTATGCCTCTCACCATACCTTCCTCATCAGTTATCTGAAACGGAAGGTCAAAATGCGCCACCATACACGATGCGTTGACTCCAGCATCGGTGCGCCCGGCGCCAGTCACAGCTACTTGAGTGCGCGTAACGGTCGATAACGCTTCTTCAAGCACTTGCTGCACACTTATAGCATTAGGCTGGCGCTGCCATCCGTGAAATGTCGCACCATTATAGGCGAGATGCATGAAATAGCGTGGCATGGCAGTCTACAGATCAGTCCTTTTCAAGATATGTGTATCCGTAGAGTCCCGAACGATAGTTGCTCAGGAACTCGCGGCCTTCCTCCGGGGAGATATGGCCGGCCTTCATTGATGACGTAACCCATGTCTCAACATTGCGTACAAGTTTCTTTGGATTGAACTGCACATAGTCGAGGACTTCGGCCACAGTCTCGCCATCAATTATGCGATCGATTTCATATCGGTCCTTATACACACTGATATGCACGGCATTGGTATCGCCGAACAGATTGTGCATATCACCCAATATCTCCTGATAAGCACCGACAAGAAACACTCCAAGATAATACGGCTCACCCTGACGCACACTATGCACCGGAAGAGCCGACGAAGTGCCGTTGTTCGTTATAAAATTTGCGATCTTGCCATCTGAATCGCACGTAATGTCCTGAATGGTACATGTGCGGTCGGGACGTTCGTCAAGGCGTGATATCGGGATGATAGGAAACACCTGGTCAATGGCCCATGAGTCGGTAAGCGACTGAAATAGCGAAAAATTACAAAAATATTTATCAGGAATCATGCGGGCTATCTTGCGTAACTCTTCAGGAGCATGCTTCATGGACGATGCAATCTCGCCTACTTCGCGTGCTATGGACCAGAACAACTTTTCAATCTGAGCACGCGTACGCAAATCAAGCATTCCGAGGCTGAACAGGTCGAGTGCCTCTTCACGTATCTGCAAGGCATCGTGCCAGCTCTCAAAAAGTCGCGGCTGATTTAACTTGTCCCATATATCGAACAACTCACGTGCCAATTCATGAGCATCGGATGGAAGTTCCTCATTATCGTGCCATAACGGAAGTTGTGTGGTTTCGAGCACCTCGAACACAAGCACCGAATGGTGTGCGGCAAGCGAACGACCGCTTTCTGTGATTATGTTGGGTTGCTTGAGATCGTTTTTAGTGCAGGCATCGACTAGTGCCGATACAGCATCGTTGGCATACTCCTGTATGGAATAGTTCATCGAACTTTCCGACGAAGCATTGCGAGTCCCGTCGTAATCCACACCAAGACCACCGCCGATATCCACGAAATCAATATCGAATCCGAGTTTTGAAAGCTGTACATAATATTGTGTTGCCTCTCGCAAAGCATTCTTGATCCGGCGAATCTTGGTCACCTGACTGCCTATATGGAAGTGTATAAGTTTCAGGCAGTCCTGCATCTTGTGCTTGTCAAGAAACGCTATCGCCTCAAGCAACTCGCTGGAGTTGAGTCCGAATTTCGACTGGTCGCCGCCCGACTCCTCCCATTTGCCAGAGCCCGACGACGAAAGTTTGATACGTATACCAACATTGGGCACAATCTTCAATCGACGTGCGACATCGGCGATTAGCTTAAGCTCATTTATCTTCTCGACCACAAGATAGATACGACGCCCCATCTTCTGGGCAAGCAGAGCCAGTTCCACAAAATTCTCGTCCTTATAACCGTTGCATATTATCAGTGCGTTGTCGGCTATATTGGTGGCCAGAACGGCATGAAGTTCAGGCTTCGATCCGGCTTCCAATCCTATATTGAACTTACGTCCATGGCTCACAAGCTCCTCTACTACCGGACGCATCTGATTGACCTTTATGGGATAGATCAGAAAATTCTGGGCTTTGTAGTCATATTCTTTCGCTGCCTTTTTAAAGCAATTGGATATCTTTTCGATACGATTATCAAGAATATCAGGAAATCGTAACAGAACCGGCGATGTCACATCGCGAACCTGCAACTCATCCATCACCTCTTTCAAGTCTACCGACGCATAACCTTCGCGCGGAGTCACGGCCACATGACCTTTATCGTTGACCGAAAAGTATTTAAGCCCCCAGCCATTAATATTATATAGCTCGGCGCTATCGTCAATCTTCCATTTTCTCATTGGTGCAGAAAGAAATTAGTTAGTTCAATGGTGTGCAAAGTTAAGCAAATTCCGCAGCAGAGCAAAAAAACTGAGTCCAATCCACTGCAATATCGGAAAAAATTGCGTAAGTTTGCATCGTATATTCACATGCGAAAGTTTCAACATTTATTATTATTACATAATCCATCACATCATGAAAAAAATCATTTGCTATTCAATCGCTCTCGGCGGTATGGTGATGTTGGCTGGATGTAACGGCAAGATGAACCAGTTCAAGGCCGATTACTTCAACACTAACCCCAATCCGCTGGAAGTGGTAGGTGAAAATATTCCTGCCACAGTAACTGCAAACATCCCTGCAAAATTCTTCAAGAAAAACGCTCAGGTCACCATCACTCCCGTACTCGTTTACGGCGATACCGAACAGGCTGCTCCGGCCGTGACCTACCAGGGTGAAAAAGTACGTGGCAACAGCCCCGTAGTAAGCTACGACAATGGCGGCAACCTCACTATCCCCGTAAACTACGCTTATCAGCCCGCTATGGATCGCAGCGAACTCTACATGACATTCAATGTTCAGCAGGGTTCCAAGCAGTATGTACTTCCCCGCGTGAAAGTAGCCGACGGTGTTATTGCCACCGCCGCTCTCGCTGACGCAGCTACCGTCAATCCCGCTACTGCCAACGACGCTTTCCAGCGCATCATCAACGAAAAGTACACTGCCGACATCCGATTCCTCATCAACCAGGCCAATGTACGTAAAAACGAGATCAACTCAGGCGACGTAACCAGCTTCAACGAACGTGTTCGTCTGGCTGCCAATGCCGACAGCCTCGAGATCAAGGAAATCAACATTTCTTCTTACGCTTCTCCCGAAGGTGCACTCGACTTCAACGAACGTCTGGCTGCCGACCGCGAAAAGAACACCAAGAAATATCTTGAAAAACAGCTGAAGAAGGACAAAATCGCTGAATTCGGCGAACTCACCGCTCAGTGGACCGCAGAAGACTGGGCCGGCTTCCAGGAACTCGTTGCCGCAAGCAACATCCAGGACAAAGACCTCATTCTCAGCGTACTCTCAATGTACAAAGATCCCGAACAGCGCGAACGTGAAATCCGCAACCTCTCTTCAGTATTTGAAGTGCTTGCCGACGAAATCCTTCCCCAGCTCCGTCGTTCACGCCTCACTGCTTCTGTCGACGTTATCGGCAAGAGCGACGAGGAAATCAACAAATTGTTCGACACCAATCCTTCTGCACTCAGCGTAGAAGAACTTCTCTATGCAGCCACTCTCACCGACGACAACGGCCGCAAGCAGAAAATCTACGAAGCTGTCGTACGTCAGTACCCCAACGACTTCCGTGGCTACAACAACCTCGGCAAGGCTCAGTACATCAACAAGGACTACGCTGCTGCCAAAGCTAACCTCGCCAAGGCTGCCCAGCTCGCTCCCAAGAGCCCCGAAGTTAACATGAACCAGGGTCTTCTCTCTCTCGTGAACAAGGACTACACCGCAGCCAACAACTCATTCTCCAATGCCGCCGGCCTTGAAGAACTCGGTGACGCTCTCGGCGTGTACTACCTCACACAGGGCGACAATGCAGCTGCTGTTAAAGCATTCGGCAAGAGCAAAACCAACAATGCCGCTCTCGCTCAGATCCTCACTAAGGACTACGCTGCTGCCAAGTCTACCCTCGGTGCTATAGCTAACCCCGATGCCACCACTTACTATCTGACCGCCGTTCTCGGTGCCCGCACCAACAACGAGTCAATGGTACGCAGCAACCTCCAGAAGGCTGCTCAGCTCAACCCCTCTTACGCCAACAAGGCTAAGAACGACCTCGAATTCGCAAAATACGGTCTCTAATCCATAGATACCGATAGCAATATTGTCGCAGCATGTACTTGCATGCTGCGACTTTTTTTATTTACACCTTATTATATTATATAAATAACGCGAGCTCTTATATCAAACTCAAGTCAATACCGGACTTCAACTTGAATTGGTAAAACGTACCGATCTTGTGGTGGAACTGTCATATGTGCCATTTGTTTTCCGGTATTATAACATTGTTTACTTAATAATTGACACAAAAAATATTCAAGAGAATTAATTTAACCACTATTAACTATACAACATAGTTCAAACTACAAAATATAGTTATATATTTGCGGTATCAAATATTGTAATATGGAAAAACTTACCGCTAAAGAAGAAGAAGTGCTACGCCTCTTTTGGGAACGAGGGTCGCTGTATGTAAAAGAGATTGTCGAACTCTACGATGATCCCAAGCCGCATTTCAACACCATCTCCACTATTGTGCGCACTCTTGAAGAAAAAGGATATGTAGGCCATACTCAGAACGGCAAGTCGTACTGTTATCACGCCATCATTGCCGAAGAAGACATGGGCAAGAAATCATTGTCGTCGATAGTCGGACGATATTTCAAAAATTCATATCTGCGAGTAGTATCCTCGTTTGTTGAGGATGGCAACATACCCGTAGAAGATCTTCGCCGCCTTCTCGACGAAGTGGATAAAGCCAACCAGAATAAGACAGATTGAATATGAGTTCTGCATTCTCCTACTCCCTCGCCGCTTCGTTTATTGTCCTGATGCTTTTTCCGGTATTGCACCAGACAGTCAACCGATGCACTTCATTTCGATTCAACAGAGTCGTGATCATTGGCGGAATGATACTGTCGCTTATCCTCCCTCCGATTATAAGCATCGGATTCATATCGTTGCCGTCGGTAGAACCTGTCGGCATCACGGATATCGAGCTGACTATTGATTCCACGATATCGGATATTACGGCAACAGACCATACTATTACCAATGCGCCCGAGCCGGCTATCCCATGGATTGCCATAGCCGTTATAGTCTATTTTTCCGGCATAGCTGTCCTTCTGTGCCGCGAAGCCATATCGTTCGCCCGTCTATTCAGAATTATAGCACACTGTGATAAAACGAAGAAAGACGGCATCACAATCTGTAGGCTAACCGACGCACAGACCGCACCGTTCAGCTGGGGCAAATTCATTTTTCTACATGATTCGGAGTATGACAATGCTACCGACAGCATATATCTACATGAAAAGGCACACACCGACCGTCGTCACTGGATCGATGTGTTGTTTGCCGACATGTTCTGCATCATGCTTTGGTACAACCCGTTTGCATGGCTTACAAGACAGCTCATGAAACTCAATCATGAGTTTGAAGCCGACGAGGCTGTAATACGTTCAGGCGTGGGCACACACGATTATCAGCGTCTGCTGGTTATCAAAGCCATGGGCATGAAAGCTATAACAGTAGCCAACAGTTTTGCGGCCGGAAAACGCAACTTCCGTAAAAGAGTGCTGACCATGAGCAGAAAGCGCTCGTCCAAGAAAGTCAAGCTGATCAGCCTGTGTGCACTCCCCGCCATAGCTTTTGCAGCGATAGCCATTGCATCGCCGGTTTCAGCCGGACTTCTTGACTCCATTTCCGACTTTTCATTTGTCAAATCTTATCAACCCGAGATCACGGTTCCCGTACTAAAATTTACTGATGATTTGACTCCTGAAGCCACAGAATCGCCGTCAATTGACGAGACTGAACTTACACAACGTATCTATAATGCCCTCACCGACTACTCTGAGGAGAATAATTTAGCGCCTAAAAACCACACTATTACAGTTGTAACCGATGCTGAAGGAAATATTACCAATATATCTACCACCGAACCTGATAACCGCGAATTGAAAAACGCTATTCATAAGGCATTGAATAATGATCGGATTGAAATGTCGCAACATGAGGTAGGCAGTGGCGCTGAAATCCAATACATATTCTCCATAACGCCCAATAAGGAGATACAAAAAGCAGCTTCTACCCATGTTGCCTCTGATGACACAGAACAGAGTCTCCCCGAATTCGACGGCGGCTATGCGGCACTCAAATCCTTTATAATAGAGAATCTACAACAACCCGAGCATATTGCCGGATCCAATTCAGGAAGTAAACGAACTGTAAACGTACAATTCACCATCGACACAAATGGAGATGTCGTAAACGCCAATGTAATCAACCCTCAGGATGAACTATTGGACAGTGAGGCTGTAAGAGTCATAAATCTCACCCGAGGCAAATGGAAACCGGCAATAAAAAACGGCTTCCCCGTTCAATGCACATTTTCAATTCCCATTACGTTTTCAAAAGTATAAAATCCCTGCTCAGATAACATAACCTCAGCCTAAACCGCTGGTTTTCTTCCGTTTCTCGTCTTAACACACGATGAAACAGGTCATTCTTACACCTTAACGATCAGTATTTATGAGAGTAAAGTCATATACATACACGCTTCTGCCATGCGCTTTCATCATTATGTCAGCAGCATTACAAGTCCGTGCACAGCAATCGGCTGAGCGGCTCGACTCCATCATTAACTGTCTTGATTTAAAAGAGGTTGTCGTTACGGCTAAGAAAATAAAGCAATCCGGAGACACTGTCACCTACTCCGCCGCGACCTATATCGAAAAAAATGACAAGACATTAGAAGACCTGCTACGCAAGATGCCCGGCATTGAAGTAAAAGCCGATGGCCAGATTACATATAACGGACAGTGGATAAACGAATTTTATATTGAGGGACTTGATATGCTCGGTGGGAATTATGGTGTTGCGACACGCAATATAGACGCCCGCGATATCGGATCTGTTCAGGTATTGCAAAACCATCAGGATGTCAAAATATTGCAAGGGGTGAAAAATGGCAACGCACCGGCCATGAACATAAAACTTAAACAAAATGCTCTCGGCATATGGTCGTTCGCTCTACAAGCAGCAATCGGAAGTCAACCGGATCTGTCTTGGGATGCCTCGGCTTCTATAATGAATTTTCGTCGCAACGCACAAAACATCTCAGTTTATAAGACCAACAACATCGGAAATGATTTACGACATGATATCGGCGCACCTTTGACTTTCAACTCTTCGTTAGGCACGGGGATATTATTTCCTGAATCTCCTAACCTGAGTGACAAATATGCCTATCGCAACAATTCACACAGCATATCTGTCAATCAACTTTTCAAGCTACAAGAGGACGAAACTTTATCCTTCAACATTAATTACCTGTACGACAAGGAGAAACGAGAAGCCACGGAGCAGACGATCTACCCCACCGACAGCTTATCGAAATATGTAATCAACGAATCCAATATTGCTGACATGCGTCAGCACTTCGTGGGGGCACATGCCGTGTATAAATTAAACGGCAAAAAACACTATCTGAAAAACTCTTTTACAGCAAGTGCGACATTTCCATATGGCGAGGGAACAATCAATGATCTCATACTTCAAAACATGTCAGGGCACTCTGTCAATATCGACGATATTATGAAATTAAATTATACGACTAAACGAAGTGGCATCGGCGAAGCAACCCTGCATTTCAATTATAATGACAGACTGGGTATGCTGCGCTTAGTTGATCGAGGAATGTCACAAATGGTAAGACGAAGAAATTTCAATGTCGACGGAGCTACGTCTGTAATAGCTGTCGCAGTGCCACACTTTATGTTCAATCTCAATTGTGAGATAAATACCGGATGGCAACAAGCCAAAACCGAATTGAAGTTATCGGATATTCCCGATACAGGCAATCAACATACCTGGCAGATCGGAGCACACATCACGCCAAAAATATTTCTGCATTACGGTCAACGGTTCCAATGGCTCATATATATTCCCACAGGCGTTGAGTATTATGAGTCATCCGACGGAGCATGGGAATATGACAAATTGTTTTTTTCGTTCAAGCCCTATACAAATATTACGTTCAAACCATCAGAACGTTGGACATTTTCGTTCACCTCAATCGGAGAGGAATCCATGCCTGCTCCACTGTCTCTTATGGTGCAGCGCCGATATATCGACTATCGCACTACGACCGCTAATCCATACCGACTTGAAGCCCGAATAAACCGTACGGTAAAGACTGCTTTAGGCACAAGTTACACAAGCGTACTGGATATGTTATTTGGTGGAGTGACATTGACACATGCTTACTCGCGAAACAGCGTCTCGAACGGATATGAGATAACAGACGATGTTATCGACTACGTCAGATTGCCCTATGCCACAACCGGCAATATCTGGCAAGGAGACCAGACTTTTTCAAAAGGCTTCTTCAAATGGAACTCAAAAATAAGCGAATCTTTTGCCGTAGGCACAAGTCAAAGTGAATTTTATATTGACAACGCCAAGCACAGAGGACGCAGCAATTATCTACGTGCACAGATTTCGTTTAACGCAACTTTCGCACGTTGGATAACATTTGAAACCTCAAATGAATTTTCACGGTCAAAGACATATACCGACGGCATACCCAATGGAAATGCCAAACATACTTTTAACAATGCAACCTCATTCACGTTCTATCCCAGCAGACGGTTGAGCATTAAGCCATCCGTAATGTATTATTACACTGACTATTCAACGAATTACAGAAACAACACTTTTCTCAGTTGCAATATAGAATATATTCTCGGCACATCCGTGCTGTCGCTCGAATGCAGCAACTTATTGGACAGTAAAGTTTTCCGTCGGTTCAATGATAATGGAATCGTGCAATATTCAAGCCAATATCGGCTTAGGGGCAGGACTATTATGTTCGGCGTCAGATTCAGAATAAAATAACTCCAGTATTATCAACACTCTAATATCATAAATATGAGAAGTATTATTATAGCATTGGCATCTGTCATGATGCTCCCGTGTATGAATGTTTCAGCTCAGGTCACAGTTACATATGCGATGGATACCCCCACTTTCACACTTGCCCACGAGGACACTGACAAATATCAAACACTTGACTCATCTTACCTAACAATCACCTATCGGTTCAAATATAGGGCAACTGAAAAGGATGATTCACTTAGCCATTACGACCTTATGGATCTGCAACTCGGCCGTAAGCACAACGCCTTCTTTAGCCGCAATCTTCGAGAACTTGATATTCATAACACGAAAGAACTCAAAACCACAATGCAATTTCAGACCGTGCCGGAAAATTATATCGGTTTTGACCTACTTTTCAACCACGGCAATTCAACAACAATTGTCACCAACCGCATCCCATATACCTCACAAGTGATTGAATACACAGAAATCACCCCTACTCCCACATGGACATATATCCCCGAAGAAATCGACACCATTATGGGCTATCATTGTCATGCCGCCAAATGCAACTATGGCGGACGCGAATGGAAAGTATATTACTCCAATGACATTCCTTTGCCATACGGCCCTTGGATATTGAACGGAGTCAAAGGTCTTGTGCTTAGAGCTGAGGATTCTGAACACAATTTCGTATTTGAAGCAGAAGGACTTACACAGAAACAGCAGCCGATAATCCGTTACGACTGGAACCGTAAGACCATGAAAAAAGATGAGTGGAAGCAATTTGAGCGTGATATGTACCAAAATGCAGGAGCTTTTGTACGCAACACCGGCGCACGCATCATAATAATGGATAATAGCCCACAAGGATTTCACCGGCTTAATGAAGACTGGAAGCAGTATTACAATCCATTAGAAAAATAGGCAGATATATGGAGCGGATGTCTTATAAGATTATTTTTTTATGCGGATTATTTTGGTTTAATGTCAATGTCTTGTCTGCCCAAAGCAGGATATGCGGCAGTGTGACCAATGCCGAGGGATGCGGTGTAGATTTTGCAAGCGTAATCGCATTCCCGGTCAATGCTTCGAAGACGATATTGGCATCTGCCTTCACCGATGAAAACGGCAAGTTTCAGATGTCAGTGAAAAGCGAGTGCGACAGCCTTATTCTCAAAGCATCGAGTGTCGAGATTGCACCGGTACAGATTACAGTACCTAACCGCTCCGGCAGTTATGAAATAATTGTGGAGAACCGCGCCGTCACACTGAAAGAGGTTGTCGTAAAGTCAAAGAAAATCTATTCGCAAGGCGATACCATCAACTACAATGTAGGCTCTTTCCTCTCGCAGACAGACCAGTCGATAGCCGATGTCTTGAAAAAAATGCCTGGCATTACAGTTTCGGATGCCGGACAGGTGTCCTATAAGGGTAAACCTATCAAGAACCTTTATATTGAAGGGCTTGACCTTATGAAAGGGCATTACGGTATTGCCACCAACAACATCGACCC
>CAJTQH010000006.1:39001-53981 GCA_910578305.1 uncultured Muribaculaceae bacterium | reverse complement strand
ACGTAGAGCAGGCGGCGTTCTTCCTCGATCTCATTGAGCGAGTTGTTGGCCATGGCCGATGGAAACAGATCTTCTTCAACTCCGACAATAAAGACATTGTTGAATTCCAGTCCCTTGGCGGCATGTACGGTCATCAGTGTCACGCGCTCGTCGGCCTGGGCATCATCGTCATTATTGTCCTGATCGGTGGCAAGTGATATTTCTCCGAGAAAGTCGGCCAGTGATACATCGTCGCGGCCTTCTTCCTCGCGGTTTTCCATAAATTCCTTCACACCGGCTATGAGTTCGTTGATGTTTTCCTGTTTCGACAGGTTCTCAGGAGTGTTGTCGCTAAGAAGCACCGACAACAATCGGCTGCGGCTTATGATCAAGGTGGCTACCTGCTCGGCGGTATCGCCACGACGGTTGGCCTCGATAAATGTCTCTATCATGGCGCGGAAATCGTCGAGTTTGCGCAGCGTGCCAGAGTTGAAGCCCGGATTGAGGCTGTCGAGCCTTGTTATCACATCCCATATACTGGTGTTGTTGTCGATGGCGGCGCGCAGCAGCTTTTGGAGTGTGGTTTCGCCTATGCCTCGTGCCGGATAGTTTATGATGCGTCGCAGAGCCTCGTCGTCGTCGGGGTTGACCGACAGACGGAAGTAGGCTATTGCATCCTTGACTTCCTTACGCTGGTAGAACGAAAGACCACCGTAGATACGATAGGGGATATTGCGCTTGCGAAGTGACTCTTCAAGCACACGGCTCTGGGCATTTGTGCGGTAGAGTATGGCAAAATCCTCGAAACTGTCGTGTGTGCGCATTTTCAACTGTGAAATCCGGTTGGCCACAAGATAGCCTTCTTCAAAGTCGCTGTAACTCTGCACTACATCAATGCGTTGCCCACGCTCGCCGCATGAAAACACATGTTTGCGTATCTGCTGCGTGTTTTTTTCTATAAGCGAGTTGGCGGCATTTATTATGGTCTGGGTCGAACGATAGTTCTGTTCGAGCTTGAATGTGCGCAAAGCCGGATAGGCGTTGCGCAGATTGAGTATATTGCTTATGTTGGCGCCACGGAACGAGTAGATGCTCTGGGCATCGTCGCCCACCACGCACAGATGCGGATTTTCACGGCAGAGCTGAGATACGATGACGTGCTGAGCGAAGTTGGTGTCCTGATACTCGTCGACAAGTATGTAGCGGAAAAAGTCCTGGTAATGGTGCAGAATATCGGGATTGTCGCGCAGCAACACGTTCATGTAGTAGAGCAGATCGTCGAAGTCCATGGCTCCCGACGTGAAACAGCGGTTGCGATAGGTGCGGTAGATGTCGTAGATCAGCGGACGTCTTGCCTGGCGGTCGCTCTCCATGACATCCTTGAGCATGGCATACTTCTCAGGAGATATAAGCGAGTTTTTTGCCCAGGATATGGCCGACTGCACCACCGACGGCTTGTAGATTTTGTCGTCGAGGTCTTTTTCTTTAATGATGCTTTTGATGAGAGATTTGCTGTCGGCTGTGTCGTAGATGGTGAAATTGGATTTGTAGCCTATGCGTTCGGCATTCTGACGCAGAAGCCGGGCGAATATGGAGTGAAAAGTACCCATCCACAGACGAGAGGCGGTCTGAGGTCCTACGAGTTGCTCTATACGTTCGCGCATCTCACGCGCGGCTTTGTTGGTAAAAGTAAGAGCCATTATGCGCCAAGGCTCGTAGCCGAGACGCAGCAGGTGTACTATCTTGTATGTGAGCACACGTGTCTTGCCCGATCCGGCTCCTGCTATAACCAGTGCGGGGCCGTCGGTATATGTCACTGCAGCACGTTGCTGCTCATTGAGTTGATCTAAATATTCTTCCAATTTTGATGCGGCTGTTCGGATTGTTTAAAACAGATTTCAAAATTACTAAAAAAACATGGCATTTCCTATAACGATAGTATCGGGGGGGTATGGTGTGAGGATTTGTGTTGCGGAAATATCAAGTAATGTAGAATTGTGAAGCAAAGTTACAACACGGATGTGTGGTTTGATGACGTATTTTGCGCGGAGGAAATTTATTTGTCCGGAGTATGGGGGTTGATGTCAGGATGCCATCCGGCCATTTGGCTGTAATTTTTTTACGTATATTTTGGATGGCAGGTGATTAATACCTATATTTGTGGAATACCAAATAACTAATATCCACTAAAAACAACACTTATGAAAGTAATCAGATTTATGCTTATGGCTATGGTGGCTGTGATGATGGCTGCATGCTCGGGCTACAGCAAGTCGACTTGTGAAGAACTCGCTGAAAAGATTAAGAGTCACAAAGAACTTACACAGAGCGATTATAGCGCGATGATAGATCAGTATGAAGCTATCGCCGGCCAGCTTAATGACATACGTAACAAGGTGAAAGGTGATGCCGCAAAGGAAGCGGAAATTCTTCAGGACGAGGAAAACCGTGATCTTTTAGGATATGCTCTGATGTTTGGGCTTACACTCAGCATGTCGGATCTGGACGATGCCAATAAGGAGAAATTTGAAAAGGCTCAGGAAAAATATAAGGATTAATCGTCTGACAGATAAAATAAAACGATAATAACATGTGGGCATATCCGTTCAACGGAAGATGCTCACATGTTATTTTATGACTATTCGAAGTGTCGGAACAGATTGCGGAAGTCGGCCGATGTGCCAAGGCATGCGATCATGTCGCCCGACTGTACACGTTCGTCTGATGACTCAATGTCGGTAATAACGGAGTAGCGTTCACGTTCGATGCCGAGTATGTTGCGCGACTGTGATTTGCGCAAAGCAGTGATGAGTTTTAGCCCGAAGTCTTTTTCAAGTGTCATGGAAGCATAGCGTATGCCTACAAAAAATTCCGGAATGCGGAATTTGAGGATGTAGTGCTCGGAGTCGATACGCAGGGATTCGGTGTCATTTCCAAGGCTCATTTCATTGACCAGGTCAGCCGCCGCCCGCTGTTCAGGAGTTATGATACGATCTATGCCGAAGCCTTCGAGTATCGATTCGTGCAGTTTGTCAATGGCGCGTGCATAGATGTGTGGAACGCCGATTTTTTTGAGTATGGCCACGGTGCGGATGCTGGCACCGAAATTCTCACCGATAGCCACTATTACAAGATCCACATTTTTTAGAGGCAGCACATTGAGTGATGTCTCATCGGTGGAATCGATAATATAGGCCGTGGAAATGAAGTCTTTGATTGATTCAACAAGAGTAGGGTTCTTGTCGGCTCCGATCACTTCATGACCCATGTTTGTGAGGTCGATGGCAAGATTTGATCCGTAGATTCCAAGTCCTATTATGAGATATCGCATAGAGGTATGTGGGGGTTAAAATTTGTATCAGTTGATTATAATGTTGTCGGATGGGTATGTCACTTCAGGGTGGTGGTGGCGTCGGGCCATGCCTGCCAATAACGACAGTATGCCTACACGTCCAAGGAACATGGCTATGCACAATATGACTTCGGACGGAGCCGAAAGTTGCGAGGTAACTCCAAGTGACGAACCTACGGTAAACAATGCAGAGCAGGATTCGAACAGCAGTGATTTTGTAGGCAGATGCGGTTCGAGAGCAAGCAATATTACAGAAAATAACAGATAGGATATTATCGAGAGAGCCACCACTGCGTTTGCTCTGCGTATTGATCCGGTAGCAATGGTGCGTCTGAAAGCTGTGACGCGTGGTGTTTCTGTGATTATAGCTCTCAGATTTAGCCAGATGGCTGCAAATGTATTGACTTTTATACCTCCGCCGGTCGACTGCGAAGCTCCGCCTATCCACATCAGAAACAGCAGTATGATGATGGTGATGTTGAGAAATCCGGCCGGATTGACTGAAACGAATCCGGCACTGCGTGGCGATGCGGAGTTGAAAGCCGACTGTGTGATTTTCTCCATCAGTGTCATTCCGGTAAGAGAGTTGTCGTATTCGAGAATGAAAAATATCACCGCTCCGAACAGGAACAGCAGGCCGAATGTCACCAGTACGATCTTGGTGTTCATGTTGAATGTATGTACCTGACGTATCTCGGATATTTCATTGTGGTGTTGTATGAATAAACGGCGCATACGACGCAGTTTGAGAGTTATGGCATCTCGGAAGTTAACCAGGATCGGAAACCCAAGACTGCCGGCTATGATCATAGCCGACATAATCCAATAGATTGATATGTTGCCATGCAGCAACAAGGGATTTGCCATGCCGTCGGGCAGTGTGGAAAATCCGGCATTGCAGAAAGCAGACAGTGAGTGAAAAGCTGAAAATGCGATCTCGTCGGGTATGTCCATGCCGAGAGAGCCATGGATAGAAAAAAATATCAAGACAGCTCCTGTCAGTTCGATAGCAAATGTGAATGCCATGATGTAGAGCAGGGTGGGAATGAGAGAGTTCAAGCTTTTGGAGTAGACCATGTCTTTAAGCATGAGCTGACTGTAGATTGATGCGCTGCCACTGAAGAAGAGTGCGAAGAAGCTGGTGAATGTCATGACTCCCAGTGCTCCGATCTGTATCAGTGCGGCCAATATGAAAATTCCAAGCGGTGTGAATGTCGAAGGAATGTCTATTGGCGACAGCCCGGTGATGCTCACTGCACTGGTGCTGACGAAAAGCGAGTCGACGTAGCTGATATCATGATAAGTGCATTTAGGCAGCATAAGCATGAATGAACCAATGAGTATGAATATCAAGAAGCTGCATGACATGAGCAATGAGGGGTTGGTGCGTCGGCTCACAACTTTGAATATGGCATAGGAGAGTGTGACAACAGAATATGCTGCCAATATGCTGTAGAGAAACTTGTTGGAATATAACATTTGTTCAAGCCAAGGCAGCCATGGATTGTCGGGGTGGGGATATATCCATGGTAATAGAGTGAGCAGTATGGCCGCGTCGACAATCCATTTTATAAGCTTCGTGTTGCGTATTGTGTTGCGCAGATTGAAAGTGAGATTAAAAAGGACATTGGCGGTAAATATGGCCTGAGTGAATCGTAGCACACGTCTGATAACGATGAATTCGGATACTGTGTGCTCGTATCCTGCATGGATCACCAGACTGACAAGACATACTACCGACGCTAAGGCCGACAATACCATGAGAGATGCGGATGTGGCCGATATGGCCTTTATGCTGCGGTGTGAAGCCCTGTGGATGCTCATGCGCAACAGATACAGATTGTGGCGCAGGGCTAATTTATTTTTTTTTATCAGGTTCATGGCTTCACGGAGGATTGGGAATGTTTGTCACATGCTATTGTAATTCAGATAGCTCGAGCCATCGCATCTCTTTTTCGTCAAGCAGGTCGGTAAGTACGGTGTAACGGGCCGAAAGACTGGCTATGTCGGGAATTTCGTTTCCGGAATTGAACAGGGTATCAAGTTCGTTTTTCTCTTGAGTCAAAGTGTCGATCTCGGCAGAGAGGCTTTCAAACTCCTGACGTTCCTTAAAAGACATCTTGCGCGGGCGTTGAGTTTCGCGTCGGTTTTCGGAACTTTCCGATTTCGGAAGTTGCTCCTGAAGTTTACGCTCTTGTTGTTGCTTTTCTTTGATCCACAGGCGATAGTCGCTGTAACTACCGGGGAAGTCCCGTACCACACCGTCGCCTTCAAATACAAACAAGTGATCAACTATGCTGTCAAGGAAGAATCGGTCGTGCGATACAACGATCATGCAGCCTTGAAATTCACGCAGATAATCTTCAAGAATGCCGAGTGTGAGTATGTCAAGATCGTTGGTTGGTTCGTCGAGTATAAGGAAGTTAGGCCGACGCATGAGCACTGTGGCCAGATGCAGTCTGCATCGTTCACCGCCGCTAAGAGTGTGTATGTATTTCTGCTGATCGGCCGGTGAGAAGAGAAATTTTGTGAGAAACTGCATGGGGGTGTAGCTCTGCTTGTCGTCAAGCACTATGTTGTCGGCTATTTCGGTCACGGCATCGATCACCTTTTTTGAGTTGTCAAATTCAATGCCGTCCTGACTGTAATAGCCGAACCTCACGGTAGTCCCTACATCCCATTTGCCGCTGTCAGGAGCTATGAGTCCCTGAAGCATTTTTATGAATGTGGATTTGCCGACTCCGTTACGACCGATGATGCCTACTTTGTCGTAGCGGGCGAATACGTATGAGAAATCACGCAGTATCACGGTGTCGCCCCAGCTTTTGCTGATGTTTTCGGCCTCAAAGATCTTTGAGCCGATATATCCCGACTTTATCTGATCAAGCGAGACCTGCTTTTCGGTCAGATCCATTTTAGACTTCTCTTTCAGGTTATAGAAAGCGTCGATCCGGTATTTGGCTTTACCTGCACGTGCTTGTGGCTGACGTCGCATCCATTCCTGCTCTTTGCGAAGAGTGTTCTTCACTTTGTCGAGTTCGGCGGCCATGGCTTCGATGCGTTCGCTTCTGCGTCGAAGGTAGTAGTCATAGTTGCCGTCGTAGGTATATATGCGGCGGTTGTCTATTTCAAGTATCTTGTTGCACACTCTGTCGAGAAAATATCGGTCGTGTGTTACAAGAAGCAGTGTCACATTCTGACGCCGCAGATAGTCTTCGAGCCATTCTATTACTTCGATATCAAGATGGTTGGTTGGTTCGTCGAGAATGATCAGATGCGGATTGTCGAGCAGAGTGCGAGCTATGGCCACGCGTTTGCGTTGTCCGCCCGAAAGAGTGTGCATACGGGCGTTGATGTCCGTGATTCTCAGCAAATGCAGCATCTGTTTCATACGGTCGTCGTAGTCCCATGCCTGCGCAGCATCCATGACGGGAATTGCAGCATTGATAGCCTCTGAATCGCCTGTTGACAGAGCCTGTTCGTAGACCGATATGCCGCGGTGTCATATTGCATGCACGCTTGTATCACTGTATCGTCAGGAGCAAATTCAGGAGTCTGATCCACAATGCCAACTTTGAGGTCGTTGCGGAATATCACGCTGCCGCTGTCGGGCGATTCCTGCCCGGATATTATGCGCAGCAGAGTGGTTTTGCCTGTACCATTTTTGGCTATGAGACCTATCTTGTCGCCCTGGTTTACTCCGAATGTCACGGAGTCAAACAACAAGCGGTCGCCATAGCTTTTAGTGAGATTTTCGATTTGTAGATAGCTGATCATGACAATGAAGAGGATTAGCGTGCAAGTGAGAAGTTAAACGACATGCCAAAAGCCGTGTTGGTGGTGGGATAGGCTGTAGATGATACGAGTGGAGTGTTGACTTGATGCTCGAAATATAGTCCGAGTGTCATGCGTCGACTTAGTATGTAGTTGGCTGTCAGATTTATGCGCAGAGTGCGTGTGCCAGAAGTAGCCTGTGTGAAATTGTTTTCGATGCGTCGTATCAGAGCTTGGTTGAGCTGATAGGAAAAGTCGCTGTTAATGGTGAGGTCATTGCTGACACCCGTCTGCGAGCCTTTGAGTTTCAATACGGTGTTGAATCCTACGATTTTATATCCGATGCCGGCTGTGATGCCACGCTGTGAAGCCTCGACCATCTGAGCGGCAGAGGTGTTGAGCGTGAGTGTTCGTGATTCACGGAATTCGGCATTGAGCGAGATGTTGTTGTGCAGTATCACGGCCGCACCGATAAGAGGTGCGAACTTTTCAGTGATGGCTACGGATGATATGTTGTAGGGCGACGACGGGATTGGACGACCGGTGAGTTCGTCGAGTGTGAAGCCGAGTTTCTGTCCGTCGGCGGTAATCCAGTTGAGATACGATGAGTATGAGCCTACGGTGTATGTACATTGGTAGGCGTGTGTCAGCATGAAGGACTTGAATATATTGCGCAGGTTGCCTATGTTGATCAGTCCGTCGTAGGTCACTCGCCAGTTTGGCAGCACTTTGGCCAAAGACGGGAATGGTGACAGATATTGTTTACGGGCATCTGTGCCGGTATAGGCTGCGATAAATGCCGGAATGAGGACATCGCTCGAAGTGGGGCTCACAGTGCCTACTTCCGGATTGAATGGCTGACCGGCCACGGCATTGTCGGCCATAAAGCCCGAAGTCGGGTAGCGCAGACCGTGATACTGGGCTTCGACACGCTGAGTTATTACCGGGATGTTGGAGAGGAATCGGTCGAATGTGGCGCTCTGATAACCGTTGTCGGGGCTGCTGCTCTGGAGAGCGGTAGCTATGGCGCAGTGTGTCTTTGTGTAGCTTCCTGCATAGGTGGTGGGCATGTCGGTGTACATGAATTGCACCTGCTGAGTGCGATTGTCGGTGCGGTTGCCGGTAAGCTGTATTTTCAGTCCGCGCAGAGGTTCGAGCGACAACTCAAGGCTCAATTCGTTGGTCTGCGAATAGAGTGCCGGCGATGTCTGTCCGTCGTCGGTCATTAGCCATCCGCGCTCTTTGGCACGATAGATATATGATTCGTCGACAAATCCGAATGCAAAGTCCAGGCCGGGAGCCATGGGGCCGTAGCTGTTGGACTGTCCGAATATGTTGCCGATATCAGGCTGGAAAAGCGGCAGAGACATGGATCGGGTGCTACGCCAGCGTACAGATGCGCTTCGTGCTGACATGGCGAATCGGGTGGCGTGTTCACCAATCTCAGTCCATAACGATTTTTCGTCCTTGAGTATCTCGATTATCGTAAACTTTATGTTGTCGGTACCGCGGGTGAGCACTTCCACATTGTTGGCGTCCACTACACGTGTACGCACGTTGAAGCGGCTGTTGTCCGACGCTTTCACTGCCGTGACTTTGACTTTCTTGTTGCGCAGGTTGTGCTTGATGAATATAGATGTGTCGGCCTTTAGAGCGTAAGTGCGTTCAAAGCGTTTGGGCTTAGGTTGTGTCTTGGGTCGGGATGAATTTCGCTTTGTGGAGGCAAAGCGTGTGTTGATGCGCTTGAGATAGGCGTTTTTATTGTAAAGTCCTTCGAAGTTGATGCGTCCGTCGACGTTCCATGACGACTGGTTGCTGATGGTGTTGCCCATATTGAGATCGTAGATGGTGGCACCGCGATCCCAGCGGTATGTGGAGTTGTAGGTGGCCGATGCCGAAAGGAAGTCTATTGCCGGAATGCGGTTGAACGGTGCGCGGTATGTGCCGGTGAAGGTCTGGTTGTAGTTCCACGGTGTGCCCATGTGGAGTATGCTGTTCCACACGGTGTCGCGCCATTCGCGGTATTTGTCTGGGAAAAGTTTTTTATTCACAGCTCCCATAGGTTCTTCAATGCGGGCCGAGGTATTGGAGTTGAATGTGAAGTTGAGTGATTTGGTCAGATTCCATGTTATTGCGAGCTGGCGGTCCCATATGAAATTTTTGCTCACGGATACTGGCATGCGGAAGTCGTTGTCGATAGCGTTGCGGGTCTGCTGTTCGTAATAGTATCGGCTTACGGAAGTGAGGAATGATATGGAGTTCGGCAACCAGTTAAGCTCCCAGTCTTTGAAAAAACGTGCGTTTTTAGACTTGGATTTTATTTTGGCAAACGGTTTGTATGGCTTAATATATGGCGAATATGAGTACACGAAGTTACCACGGTAATCGCTGATATTTTCATACTCGGTAGTTGGATCAGTCTTTGATGTCTTGTTGAAAGAGAAATTTACAGAAAAGTTGGCCGGATCCCAAGGCATTGGATTGTGGCTTCTCACATCGAATGTGAGTCCTGACAGACTGAAACTTTGCTGGGTGGAGTGTTCGATGGCAAATGCGTTGATAGAGTCTTTTTCCTGTCGCGACGCTCCTTCGAGAGCGTCTTTCAGCAGCACGTCCTGATCAAGCGGATTGTATTTCGGAGTGGTCTTTTCTTTGGTCACCGAGTAAAAGATGGGTGCGCGGAGTTTTACTTTTTCCGGCATGAAGCGTCCCAGATCGGCCTGTACAGCCATGGTGTAGCGTGAATAGTCGTCAAGACGTCGCTCGTTGAGGCTTTGGTCTACTCCGCCAAAACCGGCTGTTTCAAGATGTGCGCCGAAGTTAAATGTCGCCACATCGCTCATGTACAGAGAAGCAGAAGCGTCGGCCGCCCATCCTCCATCCGATTCGAAGTCGGTGACTTTCAGCTCGTTTATCCATACTATGCCGTCTTTCATGGTCGAGGCGTTGTTGCGCACGCCAATAAGAATCACTCGCACATCGCTCAGCGACGGATTTCCGAGCACTGATATGCGGTTGTTTTCATTTTCAGGGTCGTGTGAGGTGTATAGTGTGCTGAATCCTACGCCTTCTTCTTCATTGCGTTTGGCTTGATTGCGTGCTTTTTTGAGGTCGACAAGTGTCTGTAGCTTGAAGTTCATGAAGTTTTGTTCGGGCCACACGATGAGTCGGTCTGACGGAGAGTCGCTGTAACGTCCGTGAGGAGTAAGACGCAATGGTATTTCATATTCGTAAAAGTTGTTTTTGACATCAGATCCGAGGCGTATGAACAAAGACAATTCGCCTGAATGCAAGTCTGTGACGTTGTCGATGAGCGATTCGGCGTGTACCCACATCTGTATACGCTTGTAATTTCGAAGATCCTGGGCTGTGTTGCGGTATACGGCTCTTGCGTCACCGGCGTTGAGATCAGTGACTTTAAGCGATAGCGACTGCTCGTTGAGCTGTACGATTTGCGACTGTCCGGGGTCGGAAATACGCGATACTCCGGGAGGGAGCACATAGTTTACGGGTGTACGGCCTGAGTTTTCCTCGATATTCACCACTGATACGTCGAGTTTGCCTTCTGCCGGTGTTTCGCCTCGGTTATTGAGATTGAAGTCGTATGGCCGCCATTCGCCTCGAACAAGTTCGAGGGAAGCGAATCGCAGGTGAGTGGTTTTCTTGAATCCGGTCATGAACATGCGCACGAAGCGTATGGTGGAGAATCCATTGATCGAGCCGACTATTTTCTCGTATTCGGCCAACGGAATTTTAAACTGATACCATTCTACTTCAAGTTCGCTGCCATCGCGTGTAGGCACCACCGATACCTGTTTGTCGGTAATGAAGTTTTTGCCCACTTGCAGGTCTTCAGGACGTATTGAAACCTTGTATTGGTAGTAGCGTTCGTACTCGTTGAGTGTATTGTCCTGATTCACGTCTTCAACGTCGGGGAGTGCGCGCGATGACTGATAGAGAGGTTCTCCGGCTTCATCCGGTGACAAAGAGTTGCCTTCCACTCCATTATATCGTTTATATCGTTCGAGGATCGACAGCCGCTGTTCGTCATAGTCATAACCGCGGTAGAAGTGATAGTTGTCGCCTGCAGGGTCGTTGAAGGGCGAGAACTGTTCAGTCATCATGCGTTCGATTGTGGCCGAGGGCAGTCGTTGGCGCAATTGGTCCAGGTAGTGTTTGTATGATTCAAATGAAAATTCGGCTTCGTTTATCAGACCGTCAAGGCCAACGTCCTGATTACGACGGGCTTCATTGCTGTTGTCGAATGCGTATGTAAGAGAGTTTTCTGTGCTTACGCGGCCCCAGACGGATGTGGTGACGTGCTCATCAGTGCCGTTGTAAGGCAGGCCGTTTTCATATGATTTCAGTCCGTCTTTCAGTATGTCTTCCGATACTTCACCGAAGTTGAAGTATAGGTCGCCACCTTCATAGTTGGGGTTTTCGGGGTCGAGAAATGGGTTGAGCAGCCAGAATTGCACATATTCGATGTTGCTTTGCTCGAAGTTGGTGTTGTCGAGTCGACGCATTATTCCACCCCAGCGTTTTTCCGGATTGGTGAGATAACCGTTGTCATCTATATTGATTCCATCAAGGTTGTACGGACCGCGTTCGTTGGGATAGAATGAAAGGTTGAGTGTCTGGATGGTGGATGATTCGCCATATGACAGCTGACGGTCGGGATACAGTTCGTGCGATGTTACTTCTCGTACATAAGGGTTTGATAGCTGTTTGAGGTCGCTTTTTATATAACCAGGCGCGAGAGAGGAGTTGCGTGAAGTAAACATGCGGTCAATGTAGTACCAGTTAAGGAGCGCTCGGTTTTTACCATAATCCACATTGTTGCTCAGGGCAGCTTCTGGAAATAATGCATCAGGACCGCTTTCGTAAGGAGTCGATGCCAGAAACCATGCGTATGGCGAACGCAGGTCAATGCCAGTCTGCGCCGATTCGAAATCATCGATAAACGAACTTCCGGCGTTGCTGCCACTCTTTTGCTGATGAGGTAGCAGTTGTGCGAATTCACCTTGAAGTGAAATGCGCGACGGGGCAGTGGCATTTACTGTCGGTATCTTGTTGAGCAGGTTGGTGAGCCACATGAATTCGGAGTTATATGCAAAGTTCACGCCCCATATCGTATTGTTGACCACTTCATCTCCGATATTGACTTTTTCGGTCAGAGCTTTTTCTCCATAGTGTAGCAGTGTACCCCCTACCGTGAGGTTTTTATTGAACTTGTAGCTAAGATCAATTCCAAGCAGAGTTTTGCGCTGCATCGAAAACATCGATTGGTTTTCAAGAGTGACATTGATGCTCTGTCCGGAGTCAATGATGCTCTGGTTGGTGATAGTGACTATGCCCATGGCGTAATCTACGGTATAGTCGCTGTTTTCGGTAAGTACCACGCCTCCGGCTGTCACCACTACCGATCCGCGTGGCACGTTCATGGCATTTAGCCGGATCTGTGAGCCGGCAGATGCTTGATATTCACCGGTTAGGATGAATTTGTTTTTGTCGGCAAACTGTCGCGCTACCACAAGTGTGGAGTCGTAGAGTTCCTGATATACATATTTTTCGGCCAATACAGGGTTGCCGATCTGTTTGGCAAGGTGACTGCCAAACGGTTCTGCCACAGGAAATATCACTTTACCGCTTGATGGCAGTATGGTGTATCCGTCTATGTAGTCGAAGAATCCGTCGGATCCGGATTCGTTGTTAGTATTCAGCCGGTCGAGGTTCATTACCTGAAGCAGAGGCTTGTCAGACAGCCCGGGTACCGGCAGATAGTTGATCTGAGTGCCTGTTGTGTCTGAGAGATATTTTATCTGTAGCTTGAAGTTGGAACTCTGAAGCTGATATGCACCGAGTGAATATACGTTTTTCATCATGAGTCGCCACATTGGCAATTTAGTGGAGATGGTGGTGCCTTTCAGCATCTTCACATATAGAGATTGATCGGTAGAGGTGATGTCGGATGAAAATTCGCCTACCTGATATATTTTGCCGTTGTATGTGTATTCAAAAGCCACACCTACCACATCGTCGGAATTCATCTGGCTTTTAAAAGAGATGTAACCCAGTGTGGCGTTGAGTGTATATTCGCTTTCGCCAAGCAGGCGAGCACTCTCTACTTTCTCATAGTCGTGTCCGCCTTCGATACCATATGCCGACAGCGGAGCAAGAGTCTGGGTGACGGTGTTGATGTTGCGGGCTTCCGGGTACTGGGTTTTGATTATCGACAATAGATTGTTGGATGCGTTGGCCGGATTGTCGAGAGTCGGATTGCCCTGCCAGTAATCGTTGGCAAGCACTTTATTTTCGCCAAGGTCCATGAATGCCACTACATTGCGGCTCTGGTTGAAATTGCCGGTTTTGTTTGTGACCCATACTTCCACTCGCGTTATTTGCACGCCTGATGACACATATGGGAGTTTTGATGCGAATTGATCATAATTTTCGCGGAAAAATTGAGCGAGGAAGAAGTGACGGTTCTGATCGTATTCGTCGGCATTGATGCTGAACGGGGTGGTCTGTACGCCGCCCTTGGTACTGATGGAGCGCGACTCGGAGTTTTGCTGCGATACGAGAGCTGTGGCTGTCAGCCGGCCGAACTGTAGTTTGGCTTTGATACCGAAAAGAGCTGTGCTGCCTCGTATAAGTTGAGATCCGGTGGTCATGCTTACATTGCCGGCCTCTATGTTTTTCACTATGTCGTCCTCTTTGCCTTCATACTGCAACTTTATGTTTTTTGAGTCGAAGTCAAATGTGGCGTCAGTGTTGTAGGTCATGTTGAATTTCATGCGGTCACCTACCGAAGCTGCGATTGTGGCCTGTATTTTTTGGTCGAAGTCGAAGTACGTCTTGCGGCGTGAGTTGAGCGACAGAGCCGGGTTGTCGGTCTTGTTGGATTTTATGCCCATGTCGATCTGCACCGAGCCTTGTGTCTTGAGTTTCACGCCTCCGGGGCCGAATATCTTTTCGAGCGGACCAAGTGCGAAGTTCATGTCAAGAATGTCAAAAGGCTTTTTGTCTTTACTTTCGGTGGCGAGTTCGGAGTTGCGTTTGTTGTAGTATTGCTGCATGGAGCGGCGCATCTGCCAGTCGTTGTACTGCTGTTCGGTTAGCAAAAACGGGGTTGATATGTCCATGTCGCCTACTCGTGTACGTATGACATAGTAGCCTGTCTCGGGATCGAACTCTGTTACAGTGCGCACATTGGATGGCGTGGAAAGATCTGCTGAAAATTCTTGTCCAAGAAGTTCGTTATAGTCTTTTGGCGCTATCTGTCTGATAGGCGTGGGGGTAGAGACCGAATCGGTTTGAGTCGAAGACTGTGGCAATGCAGGAGCCGGGGCAGGTGCCGGAAGATCGGATTTGTAGTATTGCGCATGTACGATAATAGCCGATAATGCCACTACCGTCACCATAAACCATGCTATGGATCGGAGCATACGTCGGAGTACTCTGTTATTATCTTTGCGGCTTGTCACGGCTCTTACTTACGATATTGTCATAGCACCCTATATAGCTGTCTGCAAGTCACGTGTGGTATGCGGACACTAATGTCACATCATGGCCAAGGCTTTTTTTATGGCCACTTCCACTTTTACGGTGGGGTCGGCTTCAAATATCTTTTTCAGCACTTTCTGGCTTTGAGGTCTTGCAAACCCAAGCATTATCAGAGCCGAGAGTGCTTCGTCGTATACTTCTGAAGTTATATCGGGCTGATTGATTAACGCATTTCCACTGGGTTTTATTTTATCGCGGAGGTCTACAATCACTCTTTGTGCGGTTTTTATTCCGATTCCTTTCACATTTTTGAGACGAGTGTGGTCGCCGCTCACGATCACGAGTTCGAGATCTGGAGCCGGAATTGAC
>CAJTQH010000006.1:31362-38991 GCA_910578305.1 uncultured Muribaculaceae bacterium | reverse complement strand
ATAGAATCATGCGGGCGGTGTTTGCTCCTACACCGGAAACGCCTATAAGCGACCGGAATAGCATTCGTTCCTGCTCGGTGGCGAATCCGTAGATTGTGTGGGCGTCCTCGCGTATCACTTCATGAGTAAGCAGTTTTGTCTCTTTTGCTCCTTCAAGTGCTGAATAAGTTGGCAGTGTGATGCTCAGCATATAGCCGATGCCTCCGCATTCAATCACGGCGTAGGTGGGTGTGAGTTCGGCAAGTGTGCCACGTATGTATTCAATCATGATTGGCGTGATGATGGGTCTGTTTCGTTATACAAAGATAGCTATTTTCGTGATATGACGTGCAGCCAGTTGTGGAATATGTTCACGGCGGTTCCATGCCAAGTGTTGACCGGCTTATTGTCAGGATTGTCATCAGGATAATAGTGAGAAGGTATCGATGGTTCTATTCCTTTGGCCATGTCGCGCCTGTATTCTTTGTCGAGCGTGTCGGTTGAATATTCGCCATGTCCCACGATAAAATATTCATTGCCGTTATCAGAGGCTGCCATGTATATTCCGGCACCCTGGCTGTCGGCTACGATGTGCAGTGACGGACATGATTCGATCAGTGTGCGGTTCCAGATGGCATACCGGCTATGAGGCACGTGAAATCCGTCGGATACATTTTTCATCAGAGGGTCGCACCGATCGAGTATGCGGTGAGTGTAGATTCCCGATATCTTGCGGTTGGTGAGCTGCATCGGTATGCCGTGGCGATGATACAGAACTGCAAATGCCGACCAGCATATATAGAGCGCTGGTATGTTATGCTTTTGTGTATAGTCGAATATGGACGTTATCTCATTCCAGTAGGTGACATCTTCAAAGGCTACGTTTTCCAACGGGGCTCCTGTGATGATGATACCGTGCAGGGGCTGTTGGCTTGCGTGTTGGAATGTGCGGTAAAATCTGTCGATGTGTTCGGACGGTGTGTGACGGCTGATGTGTGTGGCCATGTTGACGGGCACGATTTCCACATTAAAATCTGATGAGCCAAGCAGTCGCATAAAATCAAGTTCGGTGTCAGTTTTGACAGGCATGAGATTGATAAAGGCTATGCGAGCGTCTGCAATCACGCTTCCTGGGCGATACACAGTGATACCTTCCTGTAGCAATGTCTTTGCGGCCGGTATGTCAGGATCTACTATTATACTCATGTTGTATTATATTGGCTTATAATGAGGAAAAAGCTTGCCATAAAGAGTCGTCGGGCAGGGGAGCTGTTATGGAGATGATATTGTGGCTTACCGGGTGTTCAAATTCGATTGAATGAGCTTGCAGAGATATGCTTCCATCCGGGTTCGAACGGCGGTCTCCATATTTCAGATCGCCTCTTATGGGGCATCCTATGGCTGACAACTGTACTCGGATCTGGTGTTTGCGTCCGGTCTCGAGATTTATTTCAAGCAGATGGTAGTGATCGGAGTGTCCGATTACTTTGTAGCTCAGTGCGGCCTCTTTTGATCCGTTTTTCGGCGTGTCCCATGCAAAGGATTTGTTGTTTCGCTCCACGGATGTGATATAGTGATGCAGGCGTGATTCGGGCCGTTGCGGACAGTTGCGGGTGATGGCCCAGTATGTTTTCCTGACCATTCCCCGCCGGAACATCTCGTTCAGTCTGGTCAATGCTTTGGATGTTTTGGCAAATACCACCAGTCCCCATACCGGACGGTCTAGACGGTGTACAACTCCGCAGAATACATTGCCCGGCTTGTTGTATTTTTCTTTTATATAGCGGCGTACGGTTTCCACAAGTGGCTCATCGCCTGTCTTGTCGCCTTGCACGATTTCTCCAGGGGTTTTGTTGACAATGATAATGTGATTGTCCTCGTAGATTACTTCCATTAGGCGTGTGTGGCAGAGAAGGTGAGTAATTGAAATAAAAAAACCAGCTCCCTCCTTGAGGAAACCGGTCGTAATGCTTTGTTGGCTGTTGATTAGTTGCCAGCAACTACGCTGTCAGCAGCAGCAGCGAGGCTGTCAGCAGCAGCAGTGAGGGTGTCAGCAGCAGCAGCGGCAGCAGCAGCTTCAGCTTCAGCCTTAGCGATTGAGTCAGCCTTAGCTACGCTATCGAGGCTGTCCTGAGTCTTCTTTTCAGCGTCAGAACCGCCGCAAGCGAAGAAAGACATGCCCATAGAAACAACAGCAAGAGATAAAAATAACTTTTTCATTTCTGTAAAATTTAGATTAAATAATAAAACAATTTTTTTAGCTTCAAAAACGTGACAAAGGTAATACCTTTTTTTGACACTCCAAATAAAAATTATATTTTTTTTTCGTGACATTGATTTTTTTGTGAAAAAAATCAAAAAATTGTCATTACTTCGGATTTATATTTAACTTTTTGGTGCTTTAGAATATAAATTGGTACAAATAGATTACAATTTTAGTCGGCCGATGATCTGTATCTTGACTCTGCTGAATTGATCAGAGAGCCTTTTTCAGAGGCGAATTCTGCCGGGCTCATGATGTAGATGGATGCTCCGTAAAGATTATGCCGGGGTATAACGACGATGCGCAGATCCTTACCATCTGTGTAGGTGGCATAAGCATCGGTCTTTTCGATGTATTTGAATCCTTTGTCGGCAAACTGATTGTCGAGTTCGGCACGTAAATCATTGTAATCGGGCTGTTCAGTGCTGAATTCTATGGTTATTTTCGAAACATGAGCTTCAGGATTGAACAGATATTCGTAGTGGTCAAAATACTTATATGTGTATCCAAAGTAATTTTCAGTACGGTACCTTGCCTCGCTTAACGATATGGGAACTGAAGAGTATGCACTTGCAGTGTAGGAATATCTGTAGCCTGAATGGTCGTATATTTCAGCTGAATATGTGCCGGTATATTGTCTTGGTTCGCCGGATATGAACTCGCTCATTGGCTCGCCTATTGATATTTTGTCAAATCCGGTATCCGTGATCTTATCTGTAAATGATTTTACGGCAAGAGTCATGTCGAAGTACTCTGACGTGACGTAATTCCAAGTAATGGCGAAGCTGCTGAATTCCTCGTGGCCTATCTGATTGCCATTCTTGTCGACAAGAGTGTAGATGTCGTTTTCGTCGCAGGTTATAAACTGGAATTTTGATGAAAATTGACCGAGTGTATTTATGCAGAAAACGTGTTTTATGTCTTCAAACTTATGCAGACGCTCGTCTTTTGAATTTATAAGACTCCATTTGTTGTCGCGCATGGCCAGGAATAGGTCGTCGTCCACAATGTACAGAGATTCGTATTTGGCACGTACTACATCCTCTTTGTCCATATTCATCACTCCGTATTTGTTTTCCGAATTGATATATGTGAATATGCTGCCATGTATTTCCGATATTTGCTTCACTTTCGACGGCATGGCCCGGAATTCTCCTTTCTTGTTGATGAATCCGCATTTTTCGTCTTTATTCACAGCCAGCACTCCCGATTGTATGGTGTAATTGGCCGGGGTGATGTTGTCGGGCAGTGTGTATATAGTCTCTCCTTTTTTGTCGATGATCATGTATTTGATGCTGACATCGGATAAACTATCGTTTTCTTCTTTTATAGAAGCAAGGGCTATGCCATCGTTAAAAGTGTTGATTGTATAATATTTAGGCTCTATTACCACGTTGCCATCGCGGTCAATGGCTCCTGTGAGATTGTCATCAGTGTTGAATGTCATGAGCCCTTCTGTGAACATAGCCGATACGTTACGGATCTCTTTGCCGTTGACCGGACCGAGTGTGGCTATTGTATTACCAGACCCATCGACAAGTTCAATGCGGGATTTTTTGCGGCATATAGGCATGCGGCCTTCGTTCATTACGCCGGCTGCTGCGAGATCGTCAAGCCCTTTCACCATTTCCGGTTTCTTGCCTGCTTTGTAGACTACTACGTAATCGCCTTCGGTCACAGAAAAGTATCCGTTGATGACGGCTGAAGGGGTGTTTTCAAATTCGTCGTCGATCAGCATCTGTCCGTCAGGACCCACAAAACCCCAGTTGTCGGAGCCTTCGGTTTTAACAGCAATGTAATCGATGGAGCCTCCATCGGAACTGCCGCATGATGATAACAACATGCCGGCGCATACGGTGAGCATGCAGGAAATGTGGGCAAGTTTCATAGTCGTTTTTCAGTTGGTTTACAATAGTTTTCCACAAAGATAAGTATCTGAATACTATTTTCCAACTTCCTGCACTATTTTATTGGCCATGGCCACTGCTTTTGATATATGGCTATAAATGTGGTCGCGACCGATCATCTTTTCCACTCCGGAGCTTTCAAGTACGTTGTGCACGTTGTCGTTTACACCAGATAGCACTACATGGATACCGTTGGACTGCGATGATTTGATGAGAATCTCGAGATTGTGCACTCCTGTGGCGTCGATGAATGGGACTTTGCGCATGCGCAGAATACGCACAATAGGTTTGTTGGCCATAGACGTGCGCATGATTTCGTCGAATTTGGTGGCCACGCCGAAGAAAAACGGGCCATCGATCTCGTATACCTCCACGCCACGAGCCACATCAAGCACTTCGTGTGTAGATGAATCGGTGCCTTCGGCTACGTCGAGCTGTTCGCTGTATACACGTATCTGTGTGTTTTCCATGACTCGGCGCAGGAATAAAATTATGGCCAGAAGCAGCCCGATCTCGATAGCAATGGTGAGATCAAATATTACAGTGAGCAGGAAGGTGACTGCAAGCACTGTGATGTCGCTTTTGGGGTTGTGCAATATGCCTCTCACTGTGCGCCATCCACTCATGTTGTAGCTAACCATCACAAGTACTGCTGCAAGGCATGCCATGGGGACAAGGTTGATTAGCGGCATGAGGAAAAGGAATATCAGAAGAAGTACAATGGCGTGAATGATACCCGATACAGGTGTGCGTCCGCCGTTTGTGATGTTGGTCATAGTACGAGCTATGGCACCTGTCACGGGGATGCCACCGAAGAATGGCACCACGATGTTTGCCGCGCCCTGTCCGATCAGTTCGGTGTTGGAGTTGGTGCGTGACCCTGTGACACCGTCGGCAACAGTTGCCGATAGCAGAGATTCGATGGCACCGAGCACTGCTATGGTAAATGCCGATGGTAGCAATTCGTTGATGGTGTCCATGGTAAGTTCAAATCCGTGGGGCTGTGGTATGTCGGTGGGTAGTGTACCGAATCGGTCGCCGATTGTGGTGATATGTATTTCCGGATAGTAAGTGTGTATCATCCATACGGCAAATGTGACTATGATGATGGCCAGCAGTGCACCAGGCAGTTTTTTTGATATTTTAGGAGATATGATTATGATGGCGAGCGATACAAGGCCTACTATGAATGTGGGCCAGTCTATGCGGTCGATGTTGCTGAAATATGTGCCCCATTTGGGAATGAACGATGCCGGTATTTCGGTAAGACCGAGGCCAAGGAAGTCGTTGATCTGCGTGGAAAATATGGTGAGGGCTATACCGGCTGTAAATCCTACCACAATAGGATATGGTATGAATTTGATCACGGTGCCGAGATGGAACAATCCTAAAAGCACCAATATCAGTCCGGCCATTATGGTGGCAATGGCCAGCCCTTGCATACCGTAATTGGCTATGATGCCGGAAACTATTATGATGAACGCACCGGTTGGTCCTCCGATCTGTACGGAGCAGCCACCAAGTGCCGACACAATGAATCCACCGATGATGGCTGTGGTTAGACCTACCGTAGGGCTTACTCCGCTGGCTATGCCAAATGCTATGGCAAGCGGCAGAGCCACAATACCTACTACGATGCCGGCGATAAGATCTGATTTGAAACGTGATGCTGAATAGTTTGAAAGAGCCGATATCAGTTTCGGCTTGAAATCAATGGGACCTGAAAAATTCATACCCTTGTACCTATGTATTATAATTATGAAAACAAAAAATTGCCCTGCGGCGATTTGAGGGTGCAAAGATAGTAAAAAAATGTGAAATAGCAGTAATGGTCAGTATCCCTTGCGATATTTTTCGTGGTATATATCCTCAAGGATGCTCATATATGATGCGTAGCGTGAGGCTGCAATGTGGTTGTCGGCCACGGCTTCGAGCACAGCGCATCCGGGCTCGTGGGTATGGGTGCAGTTGCCGTATCGGCAGTCGGCCGATGTCTTGAATATCTCGGGAAAGAAGTGTGCCACTTCGTAGCGGTCGAAGTCTATGATGCCGAATCCTTTCACACCTGGAGTGTCGATGATGTATCCGCCGCCTGGCAATGAGAACATTTCGGAAAATGTGGTGGTGTGCATGCCTGTTTGGTGTGTGGTGGATATGGCGGCAGTGCGTAGATCAAGTCCGGGGATGAGTCGGTTGATGAGAGATGACTTGCCTACTCCGGAGTTGCCAGACATCAATGTTGTCTTGCCGTTGATAGTTGCTCTAAGTTCGTCGAGGCCTTTTCCTGTGCGTGCTGATGTGTGGATCACTTTATAGCCGATTGATTCGTAGAGATATGTCACGGCTTCGAGAAGCTGCATGTCCTCTTCGTTGTCGGTGAGGATATCCACTTTGTTTATTATTATGACGGCTGGCACACGGTAGGCTTCGGCTGTGGCCAGAAATCGGTCGATGAATGTAGTGGCTGTGGCTGGCTGTGCAAGGGTGATTATGAGGCAAGCCTGGCTGAGGTTGGCTGCGATAATGTGGGCTTCCTTGGATAGGTTGCTGGCGCGTCTTATTATATAGTTTTTACGAGGATGTATCACTGATATATAGGCTGTGCTATCGGAGTCTGAGTCGGATATGCCTACACGGTCGCCAACAGCCACCGGATTGGTGGTGCGCAGTCCTTTGAGACGGAAATTGCCTTTGATTTTACAGTTGATTTCGCGGTTGTCATCGGTGACCACCACGTATAGACTTCCTGTGTTGCGTATTACGGTGCCGTCTGTCATTGAAGTGTCTTAAAAATGGCCGGGACTTTTATATATGCCCGGCCATCAGAAGTTTTTTGAAGCCACACTAACCGGAACAATCTCCTGTATTTGTGGTAAAATGGATTATTACTTAATCAAAGATACAAGAAGCTCTTTGCTGTCACTATTTTCTTCAAAAGTGATTTTGTTTTCGCGGGCAAGCCATCCGAATGCGGCATAGAGTTCTTTGTCTTTAAGTTTTGTTGCTTTTTTAATCTGTTTGCTGTCAAGTACTTCTGCTTCATTGAGGACGTTCCATACAAGTCCGGCCCAAGAACCAATAGTGTCTGTGTTCATCGTTACTAATATTATTTGTTAGACAATAAATTGTGTAAATCTAAGATAATTTTGCGCAAAAGTACGGATTTTTTGCGGAATTATTTATTAATCTATAACAAAAAACACTCAATTTTGATTTTTAGTCTGCAAAATTTATCGGATCTATTTTAGAAGAGCCTTTACACGATCAGGGCTGATACCCCATTTGACTGCGAGTTCGCCATCTGCTTCCGCATCGTCGGGTCGGAAGCGCATTTTATTGAGAAGGGCGCGGTAGAGATATAATTCGCCATCAGTGGGATCAAGTGTTAGCCCGGTAGAAATGTCATCAGCAGCGGCAGCTATCTGGTCGGTGATCAGATAGCACAATGCGCGTGAGCTGTAGTATGCGGGGTCGGCATCG
>CAJTQH010000006.1:7131-31344 GCA_910578305.1 uncultured Muribaculaceae bacterium | reverse complement strand
CCCTAAGTACTGTGGACCAGTGTGGAATTGCTTCGGAGTATTGACCGTTGTGCATGAGTAGCATAGCTGAGGCCACATGTGTGAGACGGTGGTCGGGAGCCATGGCGGTCAGTGTGTCGACCTGCTGCGAACATATTGCCGGATTGCCGTTATCAAGAGCTATAATTGCAAGATAGAAGTGAGGCTCAATGAGAGTTGAGTCGAGTCGCACGACTGTGTTGTAGTCGTCGGCTGCTTTGTCGGGGTATCCGATGGATGCATAGACTTTGGCCCGGTTGAGCAGAACGGTGACAGAGGCTGGAGCCATGGCATGGGCCGCATTGAGTGTGGACAGTGCATCAAGCTCATGTCCGTTGTAAAACTGTACCATCCCCAGATTTGACATTAGCAATACATTTGACGGATTGGAGGGCTCCAGCCGCAGTGCCTGTCGGAGAAAATCTTCGGCAGTGGTCCAGTTGCCGTCCTTTATTTCCTTGTCGGCATTGCCCATCAGATCGTAATATTCGGGCGATGACGCATTGGCAGATATAAGCGAGATGGCAGAGGCCAAGATTAGAAGCAGTATTTTATGAAACATAAAACAAATTTAGCGAGTATGCAGGACTGAACCAAAGGCTGTTGTATTTGTTATAGAATTGTAACATTCATTAAATATTCCGTTGGTATGAAACGCAATGCTCTGACATCTGTAGCTCTGTTCATCGTGATAATGATGATGGGTGCCTGTGGTAATAATGTGTGGGACGAATTGCCATCGCGTATAGTGGCATTTGTTACAGAATATTTTCCGTTTGGAGAAGTGGAGAGTTACAAGACCACGGCTAATGGCTCGGTGTTGAAGATTAAGAATGGTGCAACCCTTGCTTTTGACAGTGATTATGAATGGACTGAAGTCAATGGCAACGGATCGACTCTTCCGCAGAATTTTCTGTTTGATGAGCTTCCACCGGTGCTTTATGGCTATATAGATTCAATGGAGCGTACAGAAGATGTGTATTCCGTGAGCCGCTATCCCGACAAAATAATGGTGAAGTTTCATAATTCGGAAATCGAGTATGACCGTGCGACAGAAACTATAACTTATCCAGCGGTATCTTCGAATATCGGATTGAGGTTTTGAGCAGAGGGAAGTCGAGGCGCAAGATGGCGCCCTGTTCGATAGTGGCACTGCATTCTCGGTCGATAGGACGCATCGACGCATCGTACCAATTCAGATCGTAATGATCTGTGAAAATGGTGGGGATCAGCCGGCCTTTTATCATGCCGGGCTTCCATTCAGACGCATTGACTCGTGCACCTCCAAGATATATGATGTCAAAACCTCCTGATTCATTGGACGTGACGGCTATATTGTATTCACCGCCCATACGGGCATACATATGGTCGTTGTCACGGTCGAGGTATTTCCAGAATCCTACTACAGGATTTGCATTGTTGCCGGCAAATGATGCTATGAGCCGTTCTTCGGTCCACGTGGTACATAGCTGATAGGATAAATCGGGCTCGGATTCAGTCACGGCCAGACTTATTTCGATAAGACCATCGCATATCAGTCCGATGCCTGCTTTTGAGACAGGTGTCACTGAGGTTTCGGCTACAAGATTGAGGCCTTTGTTTCCGGCATAGATGAGAGTGTTGCCGGTGCGGCAGTCAGTTTCGACAGCAATGCTGTTTTCTGAGTCAGACAATCCGATGTCTGAAGAAAGTCTGCGTGTGAGTATCAGTATGTTTTCTCCTCGTATCATTTTACCAATCTCAAGCAGTACATGGCGTGAGTCGCTGACATAGTCATAAGCATCGTCGTCGACCGGACGAAGTGTGGCATAGTGGAAGTTTGATTTGTCCGTTGCATTCCAGATCACACCAAACCGACATTCCGATGGTCCATTGAGCCTTTTGGCTGACGGTATGCGCCCACGGGTCTCTACAGCCATGGTAAGCGACGGAAGTGTGGGTGAGTCGAGAACCAGGACTGTATCGCAAATTCCGGTCACATCATCATGGTATTTCCTTTCTGCTGACGTGCTGACGACTGTCATGGAGATCATGAATGCTGCCAGTGTGCAGATCAATCGTATCCGTTTCATGATGGTATATGTTGTAGTAGGCGGGCTATTTCTTCTACAAATTCATCACGAGGCAAGTCCCAGGCAAGCCAGTGTATGGGAAATCCGCGTCGTTCCATGCCTCTGAACCATGTCATCTGTCTTTTGGCAAACTGATGTATGGCCGTTTCAAGTTGAACCAGCATCTCTCCTTTTGTCATACGTCCGGTGACATATAGTGTAAGGAATTTGTATTCCAATCCGTAATATATCAGGTCGTCGGGAGCTATGCCTTGTGCCAATAGCCGCTCCACTTCCTCTGTCATGCCGGCTTTCATGCGGGCTTCAAGTCTTGCGCTTATGCGGCTACGGCGATGATCTCGGTCAATGGCTACTCCCACAATCACGGCATCGGAAATAGGATGTGGTTGTGCCTTTGAGGCGGCTTCGGGGTGTTCAATGTAGTAAGTGGCGATCTCGATGGCTCGTATAGCTCGCTTGCAAGTATCTACATCGGTGGTGTTGTGTAGTGATTTCATGGAGGAGAGTATCGCTGTGAGCTCGTCGAGTGTTTTTGATTCGAGCGACCGACGCAGCGATTGGTTTTCGGGAACTTCCGGTAACTGAAGTCCTTTCAAAACAGACTCTACATAAAGTCCTGTACCGCCGCAAAGAATGGGCAGGCGTCCTCTTTCGACTATGCTGCGACGAGCATTTCCGGCATCACGCAGATATTCATACAGATTGTATTTGTAGCCTGCCGGAGCTATGTCTATCAGATGATATGGTACTCCGTCGTATTCTTCCAGATCTTTTCCGGTGCCGAGATCCATGTTGCGGTATATCTGGCGCGAGTCGGCACTGATTATTTCTCCGCCGAACGCTTTGGCGCAGTCTACAGCTCTTGATGTTTTGCCCGATGCCGTCGGGCCGGTGATTACGAGTAGGCTCATGTCTTATTAATGAGAATCAGCAACCGATGCCGTTGATGTATTTTCGATAGAAACGACGCAGACAGTAAAACGGTGTGTCCTGATTGTAGGCTGCTACGTATAGCCAGTTGATATTGTTGTAATCTACGTCCCACTTGTGAATATCGCGTATATGGAATGTGGGCTTGTAGTGCTTGATTTTGTAACGGCGTCGGCCGTCGGCCGTATATGTTTTCCATGCCATGGCTATTGTGTGTAGTCTTACGATTTCAGATGACATCAGAGGATTGAGCCTCTTGGAGTTGATCATGTCTGCAATCTCGTTCATGTTATACCATCGGCAGTCGGGATTTTCAGTAGTGAATGAATCTTTCTGGTTGTCTGTAAGAAAGCATAGAAAGTGAAAAATATTGCAGTCGACATTACCGTTGGTGGTGGAGTACATGAATCGGACATCGGCATGTTTGATGCCTGACATGTTGGCAAAAAATATGTCGGCATCGAATTTATTCAGACTTTCTATCTTATGGATAAACGCGGTAATGGGGGTGTCGAATTTCGTGCTTGGTATTATGGCTCTGTCTATGTCGGTTTCCGGATTCCGAAGGCATATATAGTTGTCCCAGATTAAGATGTAGCGTAGCTGGGTCGATGAGCCCTGACGTTGCATGCTGCCTTCTACATTCTGGCAATAATATCCCCATATACCCAGATAGCGAAGTCCGAGATATATGGCGCATGCAAGCCACAGAAGGGTTGGCAGCCAGAAGAATATGAATCGGTCCGGATCAGACAAAGACTCGTTGACATACAACACCGCATAGTATGCCCATCCTATAACAGTGCATGCTGTGGACAGGCAGAAAAGCATGCCGAGCTGGTAGTGTCCGATCTGAGTGTATATGATTCCAAGAAAACCACGTTCTGCAGGAGTGCCATGCTGAATCTTGCAGTCGTGGCAGAAACCATTGTCATGGCGATGGATATAGTTCCAACCCGATACTATCATGGTTATGGGCGCTATAATAAGCAATACTATGAATGGAATGTCGCGGTTGATGGTCGTGATATCAAACACCGACTCAACAAAATGGTCGGTATAGAGTATGTTGATGACAAGCATCACCGTGCCGCTCCAGAATAGAATGCGTGACACCACAAATGGCAGTATGTAGCAGATGGGAAGACGCGACCTTCGGTTGGCTCGTATTCGCATGAACAAGATAAACTGGAATCCAAATGCGACAAACGGCAGATAGATAGGGCGCAGCCACAATGATAGTATTACCAGCAGAGTGATAGTGCCGCTACCCAGCAGCCAGTTGAGCCATAGGCGGTAAATGCCCCGTCCGTTGTCTATGCGGCGTTGTTTCATGTAGCTTGGTTATTTCATGATTGAATTCAGATAGTCAAGCAAGCGTGCGTAGACCACCTCGCGTCCGTTGCAGTCGTTTATGGAGTGGTTCATATTGGGAAATAGAACAATATCGCACCAGCGTCCGATGGATTCGGCTGCCGAAGAGTAGCGTATGGAATTGTACATGTGAACATTATCATCGGCGGTTCCGGTCATTATGAGTAGCGGACATCTGCGTGAGGATATTTTGTTGAGAGTCGAGGCTTCGTCATATCCGCTTTCGTTGGACTGAGGTGTGAGCATGTAACGTTCGGCATAAACTGTGTCGTAGAACCTCCAGTCTGTTACCGGTGCCACTGCCACAGCGGCAGCGTATGGGGCGTCCGGACGAGATGATGCCATTATTGCTTCATAGCCGCCATAACTCCACCCGTATATGGCTATTCGATTTGCGTCGACATATGGGAGCGATGCTGCATGTCGGGCCGCTGCCACCTGATCGATTGACTCAAAGTATCCGAGGCGTTTGTACACAGCGTCCTCGAAAGCTCGTCCGCGTCCGCCTGTGCCGCGACCGTCGACACATACCACCACATATCCGGCTTTGGCAAAGTAATTTTCAGCACCTATCGACCACTTGTTGAGTACTTCTTGAGATCCTGGTCCGCTGTATTGCGACATTATTGCCGGATAGCGGCGATTGGGATCGAAGTCGGCTGGTTTTATTATGTAGCCGTTGAGTGTGTATCCGTCGGATTGCATGGTGAAAAATTCGCGTTGTGGAGCATTGGCCCATTTTGCCTGATATTCGGCATTGTCTTCGAGCATGCGTATCTGTTTGCCGGTGGATGCGGTTACAAGTGCGTAGCGGGGTGCGGTCATGGCATTGCTGTATGATAGTATAAAGCAGTCCATACGTGGGCTGAATGAAAGTCCGGATGCCGTGCCTGACTCAGGGGACAGATATGTAATCTTGCCTTTTGGGTCAATTTTGCTTATAACACGGTTGATGGCTCCTTTGGCTGTGCTGCGGTAGTAGTGGGTTCCTGATGCAGGATCGTAGCCATAATACTGGTCTACATCATATTCTCCGGAAGTAATCTGGCGCTGCAGGGCTCCTGAATAAGAATAGCTGTATAGATGTTGCCAGCCCGTGCGGCATGATGTCACAACGAAAAAGTTGTCGAAATAACGGATATCTTCGTATGTCGGACGACTGAGCCACGCGTTCCATTCTTCGACAAGTATGGATTTTACTACGGTCGAGCGCGGATTTGCGCAGTAAAGTTCCATGCGGGTCTGTTCGCGGTTTAGGGTAGTGACCATGAGGCGGTCTGACGAACCTCCGAATGCTATGCGTGGAATGTACTCAATGCGGCTGTCCGGCAAAGTCACGTTTTTGGTTTTGCGTGTCTCGATATCGTAGGCATGAACCGATACTTTTGAATTCGGCTGTCCGGCTACGGGATATTTATATGTGTATAGTCCAGGATAAAGAGCATATTGAGGCTTAGGATCACAATAGCCTTCAAACAGCTGGAAAGAGAATGCCGGCACATCGGTCTCATTGTATTTGATGTAGCAAAGGGTGAGATTGTCAGGTGCCCATGTCATTGAGCAGTTTGTGGCAAACTCTTCTTCGTAGGTCCAGTCAGGAATACCGTTGATGATTGAATTGACAGCACCATCGGTGGTTACAGCCACTTCAGAATTATAGTCGATTTTTTTGATATATATATTGTTGGATGCAGTAAACGCCACCATGCGTCCGTCTGGTGAAAATATAGGAGACTGCTGGCGTGGATGTTCAGTCGACAGCGGTCGCAATAGTCGTGTACGGATTTCATATACATAGTATTCAGCAGTGAATGAGCGGCGGTATATCATCTCGCTGTTGCGCCATACCAGAATCTTGCTGCCATCAGGGCTGAGTGTGAATCCGTCGATGTGGCTGATTGTGGTTTCGCGCGTATGGTTGAAATCAAGTACCGTCTCGATCTCTTTGCCTGTCTTTACATCATGTTTCACAATCTTGTTATAGTCGGCAGAGTAAGTGAGATAGGCTGCACCATCCGGAGTGTATTCGAATGCTTCTGGCGCGGAGGGAAGGCGCGATGGTCCCACATATCGGCTTATTTCCGGAAAGTCATTGACAGAAGCCGCATTTATGGTTGTCGCTGATAGTAGGGCAATGGCAAATGTGAGAATATGTTGTTTCATATAAATATATTCAGTAGTTATGAATGGTTAGAAAAGTGAGAGTTGTTTGTCATCGTCGCGTGAAGTTCGTTTCACTGGTTCTTTGTAGCCGAAGTCTTCATCTACTTCAGGATCTTTTTTCAATGGCACCGGATCGGGGGCGGTAAACCAGTCGGTGCTGTCCATGAGTTCGTCTATGGCTGATATTTTTATAGGGCTTGGTGTTTCTGTAGTGTTTAATTCAAACTGCAGAATTTCCATGTTGTTTTCAACAGTCTTGTTGCGGTTTTTCCCTGTTTTGCGTGATTTGGGACGATCGTTTGCCGGGGTGGCTTGAAGCAGTTCGGTGAGTCTGCGTACTTCGGCTTTGAGTTCTTCTTCAGATCGGCTGCGGTCGGTTTCGGTAGCCGCCAGTTTTTCAGCGGATTCCTTGAGCGCTGACTTCAAAGAAGCAATCTTGGCATCTTTTTTCTGTTTTATCGCTTCAAATTGCTTAAGCTGCTCTTCGATTTCAGCCAACACTTCCTGTTGCTCGGCTGTGATACGTTCGTCGTCTGCTTTTGCCTCGGCTATGCGTGCTTCAAGATCCGATTGCAGTTTCCGGTTGGTATCTTTTAGTTCGGAAATCTCATTATCAGACTGTGTCAGGCGGTCGTTTAGTGATTTTACCGAGTCTTGCAGTTTTGCATTTTCTTGGGCAAGACGTTCTAATTCGGCATCGGCATCTCCGTCGGCTCCGCTGCGAATGCTGGCTGCACGAAGTTTGTTGAGCATGCTGCGATTTTCAAGCTGATATTGCTCTTTTTCAGCTTCAAGGCTGTTGACCTGACTTTCCAGATCGTGTACACGCTCGCTTAGTGCGCGTTTCTGTCGGGCGGCACTGAGCTGTGCGCTCTGAAATTCTTCACGTTGCTGTTTGAGCGAATGATATTCGGATTTAAGACGTTCGAGGTCTGATGCCATTTTCTGCTTCTCTGCCTCCCACTGAAGTTCTCCGCGCTTGCGTGCAGCCGTGATTTCGGATTCAAGACGTGCACGAAGAGTCTCGCTCATGCGTTCAATGAGGTATCTGCGCTGGGCTTCGATGCTCAGGCACTGACGTACAAAATCAGGCTGTATGGCATTGAACTGTTCGAGTACGGCATCAAATATATCTCCGGGCAGGGCGTGATCCATATCTTTGGGCGTTTCAGGTTCAGCTTGTTCGGATGAGGCTGTGGCAGAGACAGACTCGGCCATGTCGGAATGGTCGTTGTCATCGTGTATATTGTCGGCTTCGGCCGTGTCATCGAGTTCGTCGTCGTACTCGTCGGGAAATCCCAGTGCTTTCTTGAATGAGGATATGAATGACATTATGATCGTGTTATATATAGTTACTGTAATAAATCATCTTTATTGTTTGCGGTATTGGACGAATATCCTGGTTTGGCTACCACACCTTGTCCTTTCTTACCGTCGATTCCTATGGCCAATGGTGTTGGCAGTGTGACTATCCGCACGCTTTCAGATTCATATTCAGCCGGTAGCGAGTTTAGGTAGTCTATGTCGTAATAACCTTGACGTGCCGGTGCGTCTATGGTGAAATATCCGACACCGAAAGAGGTGAGATTCTGGAAAAAATGGGTGCCCTGACTGGGTTCAATGCGATAGTTACCGATGGCTGATTCGACAATTAGCCTTGCATTGGCTATCTGAGGCCATTTGACCGGTATGCCGAGGGCCGAGTCGCTCGACCCCCATCGTCCCGGACCGATGAGTATATAGAAAATGCCGCGTGCAGTGAGATCCCGGTTGATTTTTTCAATCTCGCGTGCGGTCAATGAATTTTTGGACGATGAGAATGTTTCTGGACGTACGTATACGACAGTACTTACGTTGTCGATGCTGCCGTGTCCGAGTGCGGTATTGCTGCGAAGTATAAGTTCTGAGTCCGGGAGCGACAGCAGGTGTTCGTCTACCATGTCTTTGCGGTCTACTATCGGTCGTATCTGCAACCAGTATATTTTGCCTTTTGAATCGCCCCCGTGTTCGATCATGCCTGCAAATTCTATTTCAACAGGACGGCTCATTTCGCGTTGTCCGGTAGTAAGCATGAAATCGACTGCCGGTGCCAGAGGGTAGGCGTCGTGTTTGAGTATATTATTGAATGTGACAACTCTACGGCCTTCTCCGAAGTCGTTATCGCACAATATGTTGTCGCGGAAGTCGAATGTCGATACCATATATCGCAGCGCGCCTGTTGATGCGAGATCCTGTACGGAGCGTTTCACGATGTTGAATCCGTCGTCGGAGCGGAATTCGTCAGGCGATTTCATTTCGAGCGCATACATTCGAGTCTGTGTGTCTCGCAGAGCCAATGACAGTTCGGATGTCTGAAGGGCACAATCCGGGTGACGCGGTGAGAATCTGAGACTCAGGCCTCCGTCTACGATGTATTTACCTAATCCGACTGCCACTTCGGCCACGCCGTCTTCGGCCTGTTCGCGTCCTACCGGATAGTAGTTGAGCGAGCGACCGACACCTGAAAATGATGGGAAGTACAGATCGCCTGTCTGGCTGCCCACCACTTCCTGTATGATCACAGCCATTTTTTCCTGATCAATCACATTGCTGGTAGCTGTCATGTAGGCTTTACTGTCGGAATAGAACACTGAGGCATACACTCCTTTTATTGCATCACTGAGCAGTTTTAACATTTCATATCGGTCTGCCACCCGTGGTATCATATAGGTGGAGTATATGCCGGCAAATGGTTGGTAGTGAGAGTCTTCAAGTAGACTTGAACTGCGTATGGCCAAAGGTTTGTCCACAACTTCAAAAAGAGCAAAGAAGTCTTCTATCAGTCTGTTCGGGAGTCGAGCCTGTAGGAAGTGTTCCAATATTGTAGCGTCATCGGCATCGCTCAGGGCTATGGGATAGAGGTTGTTGGTGGCCATGAACTCGTCGAATATGTCAGTACACAGCACTACGGTACGTGGGATAGATATGGTGACTCCCGAAAAGTTGTCACATACAGGATTGCGTTTTATGATCTGATCTATAAATGCAAGGCCGCGTCCCTTTCCGCCAAGCGAACCTTGTCCTATGCGTGCGAAGTTGGAGTAGTGGTCAAACCTGTCTTTGCGGAACACGGCCACTACGCCGCGGTTTTTCATCTTACGGTATTTGACTATCAGATCGAAAAAGAGTTTTCGTACAGCAGGTACCTCTTCGAGAGTATAGAAGCGGTGCTTTTTGATCACTTCGGCTATAGGAAACAGTGCACGGGAATAGAGCCAGCGTGATATGTCGTTGGATGAGGCATGATGCAGCAGGGCGGAACCTGGGATGTCGAAGATATGATATTGAAGGTCTTTTAGTGATTTCAGACGTATTTCCTTGCCTGTTTCAGGATCGGTCATTACAAAGTCACCAAAGCTGAATTGTTCGGCTATAGCCGCGCTTAGATCGACAGGCAGTTTCTTGGAATTTTTGTCGAGAAATACACAGCCCAGATCAATGGCCGCCTGGCGGTTTTCTCTTTCTGAAGACTCGATTATTACCGGCAGGTAGGGGTTGTCGCGTCGCAGGTACTCAACAAGTCTCAAACCGGCGTGCGGATCTTTCAGCCCTTCGCGTCTGAACGATACGTCGCTTATGACTCCGAGCAGATTCTGTCCGTATCGCTCATATATTTCCAATGCTTCTTCGTAGTCACGGGCCAGCATTACTTTCGGACGACCGCGCATGCGCAGCATCTGTTCATGTTCGTTGAGAGCTTCGGTCGATGACTCGAACGACTGTTTTAGCAGATTTTTGTAGATATGAGGAAGTACCGATGAGTAGAAACGTACAGAGTCTTCCACCACAAGTATCATCTGCACTCCAACTTCGTTTATGTCTTTGTCTGCGTTTCGCTTGTCCTCGAGAAGCTTTATTATGGCCAGTAGCAGGTCTACGTTTCCAAGCCAGCTGAACACGTAGTCTATGCCCGAAAAGTCTTCATTGGCCAGACGCCGCGACACTTCTTTGGAAAATGGAGTGAGTACAACAATCGGCAGTGTGGGCAGCATTTCTTTTATGCGCCGTGCGCCGGAAAAGGTCTCGCTTATGTCCATGCCCGGCATCATTATCACAAGTCCGAAGTGTTTCTCCTGCAATTTTGCTATGGCTTCCTCTACGTTCGTTACCTGAGTGACACGTGGAGGCGAACTAAGATTAAGAGCCACATACTCGAAATAGAGTTGCTCCTCTATGCGTCCGTCTTCCTCCATCATGAAAGCATCATAGGGCGATGCCACAAGCAGCACATTGAAAATGCGCTTCTGCATCAGGTCCTGGAAGGCCGTGTCTTTCAGATATAATTGGCTTAAAGCGTCTTCATTCATTTTTTTCTGGACAGGCTTATTAACCAACAAAGTTAATCAAAATATGGCATAACCATAGCGGTTATGCCAATAAATATTGTGTGAAGGACACTGAATTATTAACAATTAGTGTCGTTGCGTTTTTTTTTACAGGAGTCTATCACTGCTCAGAAAGGAAGCGCTCGACATCGAGAGCGGCACGGCATCCGCTTCCGGCTGCGGTGATGGCCTGCCGATAGTGTGGGTCTGCCACATCACCTGCGGCAAACACACCTTCTACATTGGTGGCTGTGGTGTGTCCTTTGGTTTTGATGTAGCCTGTCTCGTCAAGTTCTATGAAGTCTTTGAATATATCGGTGTTGGGCTTATGACCTATGGCAAGGAAGAATCCGTCTACCGGAAGGTCGAAGTGTTGTTCATTTTCAGTTCCTACGTTCTCTACCAGATGGATGCCTTCAAGAAACTCTTCGCCATAGAGCCCGGTAGTATTGGTGTTGAATAGGACTTTGATATTGGGCTTGTCGAGTACGCGGCGTTGCATCACTTTCGACGCTCGCAGGTGATCTTTGCGGACTATCAGGAATACATCGGAAGCTATATTGCTGAGATATAATGCTTCTTCGCATGCGGTGTCGCCTCCGCCCACTACTGCCACGCGTTTTTTTCGATAGAAAAATCCGTCGCATGTGGCACATGCCGAAACGCCGAGCCCCATATATTTTTGCTCATCGGGCAATCCGAGGAATTTTGCCGAAGCTCCGGTACTGATGATTATTGTATCAGCGGTAATTTCTGTATTATCATCAGTTATGGCTTTGAACGGACGTTGGCTGAAGTCGACTTTAGAGATAATGCCTGAGCGTACATCTGCTCCGAATTTAATAGCCTGACGGCGTATGTCGTCCATGAGTTGGGTACCGGTGGTGCCTTCGGGATAACCCGGAAAATTTTCAACTTCAGTGGTTATTGTGAGTTGACCTCCGGGCTGATGTCCTTCGTAGAGTACCGGTTCGATATTGGCCCGCGAGGTATACAGGGCGGCAGTGTATCCAGCCGGTCCTGAGCCTATTATGAGGCATTTGGTGTTGAGATGGTTCATAATTCTGTATGATTGGGAGGATTAATGTCGGGAATTTGCATTCATCGCAGATCGATCACTTCCGCTCCAGGGTATTTGGCTGCCGGAAATCTGAATGCAGATATTGGCAGTGCGTTGCCTTGAGTTACGCTCGATATGGCTATGCTCACAGTCTGGCCTCCATTGAAAGTAAGAGTTATTTTTGAGGGAAAGAGCGTGGTGGCATTCAAGGTCACGGTTGCCATAAGGATGTCAGATTTCCGGACATTTTTTGCCGTAAGCATTATCTTCTTCGTGGCGGCATCGGATGAAAGTAACTTGGCTGTATATGCGTTGCGAAATTTATTGATAACGGCAAACGGGTTGATCTGCTGTAGTTCTTCGGGGGTGGGCTCAGAAATGTTGACTTCTTCATTGGCAACAAGATAGCTCCATTGGGTAGTGCCATCGTACCAAGTTAGGATATCGGGGGATGTCATGGCGAATTTCTCTCCGGAAAATACCACGGATCCTTTGGTCATGCCTCCTTCAGAGGAGGTGAGCGTGTAATTAGCTTTTATCGACTTTGCAGTGCTGAATTTTCCGGCCGCCTGTTCAAGTAGTTGAGATGCGGACTCGGCTGCCGATATCTGCATGGCGGTTCCGGTGACTATAAGTATCAGTATTAATATGTTTTTTATCATAATTGATGAATTAACAATTATAGAGTGACAAATGTTGCATCATTCGAGCGAACGCTCAAAATCGTACATGGTCATCAGAACCTGGCGTGGTTTTCCTGCAGCGGTAGTCGGACCTACCACACCGTTGCATTCGAGCTGATCAATGAGTTTTCCGGCACGCGGGTATCCGATGTTGAATTTTCTCTGAAGCATGGATGCGGATCCCATGCCGGCCTCTATTACCGCGCGTCCGGCGTCGGCATACATTGGGTCGCGATCGGCTGCGTTGCCATACTGGCCTCCTGTACCGCTGCTTTCGGGTACGAATTCAGGAAGAGCGTAAGCTTCGGTGTAACCCATCTGTTCGGATATGGAGAGGCATACCGCTTCTACTTCATCCGTGTCAATAAAGGCACACTGCACGCGGTCGATTATGCCGTCGCGCGATATGAGCATATCACCTTTGCCTACAAGCTGTTCGGCTCCAGGTCGATCGAGTATGGTACGGGAGTCGTTCATCTGTGTCACACGGAATGCCATACGCCCGGGAAAGTTGGCTTTGATGGTTCCGGTGATGACATTGACGCTTGGCCGCTGGGTTGCGAGAATCATGTGTATTCCCACAGCGCGTGCTTTGGCTGCTATACGTGATATGGGTTCTTCCACACCTTTGCCGGCCGTGATCATGAGGTCGGCAAACTCATCTATGATAACCACTATGTATGGCAGATATCGGTGACCTTTGAGCGGGTTGAGCTTACGCGACATGAATTTCTGATTATAGTCTTTGATGTTGCGTACGCGAGCCTGCTCGAGCAACGCATATCGGTTGTCCATCTCCAGACAGAGAGAATTGAGCGTTGTCACCACTTTGTTTGGATCGGTGATAATGGGCTTTTCTTCGTCGGGCAGTTTGGCGAGGAAGTGTTTTTCGAGACACCGGTAAAGGCTGAATTCGACCATTTTGGGGTCAATCAGCACAAATTTAAGCTCGGCAGGATGCTTTTTGTAGATCAGCGAGGCTATGATGGTGTTTAGTCCAACCGATTTACCCATACCGGTGGCACCGGCTACGAGCAGGTGTGGCATCTTGGCGAGGTCGGTTACATATACTTCGTTGGATATCGTGGTGCCGAGAGCCATAGGCAGTTCTGCCGTTGATTCGTGGTAAGCCTTGGATGAGAATATGGATCGGATGCTCACGGCCTGAGGCTTTTTGTTAGGCACTTCCATTCCTATTGTCCCTTTCCCTGGCATAGGAGCAATGATGCGTATGCCCAAAGCGTGCAGGCTCATGGACATGTCATCTCCGAGATGTTTTATTTTTGATATGCGCACACCTTCGGCCGGAACTATTTCATATAGAGTGATCGTAGGACCGACAGTGGCTTTTATGCTTGCAATGTCTATGCCGTAACTGTTGAGTGTGCGTATTATGCGCTGATTGTTCTCTTCCTGTTCGGCTTCATCGAGGGTGTATGAACTTTCACGCACTTTCAGCAGATCAAGCGACGGGAAGCGATAGTGACTGAGTTCTGCAGTCGGATCGAATGCTTCTATGTCGATCTCTTCAGTCTCTTCAATCGGAGTGAGAGGTACCTCGGTCAGTATTGGTTGAGTGCTCGTTGGCGTTTCATTTGCAATGTCGGGACATTCCTGCATGTCCGTAACAGACTCAATGACCGGACGGGTATATTCTACTTTTACGGAATCTGTTTCCGATTCTGTTATGGCAGATACTGTCGGAACCGGTACGGTGGATTCAATATTTGCTGCCGATGTCTGAGGCTGTTCGGCTACAGGGATGTGGTCGGGTATTTTTTCAAGATTTACTGTCGGTCGTTGTTGCGGAGTATATTCATTTTCTGTGACGACTGATGTGGCTCTGGGTTCTGTTTCCGGCAAGACATTGGTTTCAGGTAAAGGTCGCTCAGTCGGTTGAGGCGTAGTATTGTTTTCGTTTGCATTGGTCTGACGTGCCACCTCGCGCTGACGTTCACGCTCCATGGAGTCTCTGGCCGCAGCCATCGATTTGGTGTAACGGTTGGCCATTGAGGTTTTTATCCTGTGGAAAAGTCCCATGGTCACGCGCATCATCTTTTTAACAGGTTCGATATATATGAGTATCAGTGCTGTGAGCATGAGCAGGCTTACAGCTATGGCTCCCCACACGGAGGCATTGTCGATAAGTAGTGTGTTGATGTAATAACCATGTTCTCCTCCCCAGTATTCCGGCGAAACACTGCTATATGTGATAAGTCCGGTGATGATGGACAGCGCTATGGCCGATACAAGCGACTTGAATGTAAGTCGCCAGAAGTTAAATCGGTGTAGTCGTAGCATTGTGAGAGACAGTGCTACGAGATAATATATAATGATGAAGCCGCCTATGCCCAGCCACTTGTACATGAGCATGTGTGACAATAATGCGCCTACCCAGCCACCTGCATTAGCCACTCCCTGATAGTTGTCTGCGATTTCGCCTACAGTCTGATTCTGGACTATACTCTGATCGGCTGCGCCGTAATAAATGTATGATATTGATACTATGAGCATGTAGACTGCCGCAAGCATGAATGCAACGCCGGAAAATATACGCCAGCGTCCGTCGCCGAAAAAATGGCTGACAGTTGCAGTGTTGTTTTCGGTGGCATGGGTGGTATCGGCAGGAGCCGGTCGGGAAGTGGTGTTCTGACGGCCGGATGTGCGACGTGCTTTCGTCGTGTCAGTCAGCTCTGGCTCTTCTGTAGGCTGAGGTGATTCCGGTTCGGGTGTGATATTTCTTCCAGGAACACTGCTTTCGACTGAAGACTCTTCGACAGCGGTAGCAGGCTGCTCCTGGCCTCTGCGCAGACGTGATGGATCGAAAACCTCCGTGGAGATTTCAAAGGAGTCCATGTTCATTGTGTGTGTCGTATATTAAGTGGTTAAAGGGCTTTGAGACGCGCTATTGCAGCTTCCGGATCCTGGTCTGCAAATACATAGTTGCCAGCAACGAGTATATCTGCTCCGGCTTCTACAGCCAAAGCACCTGTCTGGAGATTTATTCCTCCATCTATTTCTATGGTTGTCTGGCCGGTAAGCCCGCGTGAGTCGATCATCTCACGCAGTGATTTTACTTTTGCAAGAGTATGGGTTATGAATTTTTGTGCGGCAAATCCCGGATTTACTGACATGAGAAGCACCATGTCCAGATCTTCGATTATGTCCTGAAGCATCATTACCGGCGTAGACGGATTGAGAGTCACGGCGGCCTTCATTCCGGCTTGCTTGATCTGTTGCACTACTCTGTGGAGATGAGTGCAAGCTTCGGCATGTATATTCATTATTGCGGCTCCGCAATCGCGCACCTGGTTTACGTAGCGTCCGGGATCTACAATCATCAGGTGTACGTCAAGTGGTTTTGAGGCTGCGCGTTCAATGAATTTCATTACAGGAAATCCGAATGATATGTTGGGTACGAAAACTCCGTCCATTACGTCGATATGCAGCATATCGGCTTGCGAACGGTTGAGCATGTCTATGTCGCGGTCAAGCTGGCCGAAGTCAGCGGAGAGTAGAGAAGGAGAAACGAGTGTCATTGTTTTATGGTTGATGTGGTTTTATGCGGTTTGAATGCGTTGTAAGCTATATAAGCCACGCAGATCGCTCCAAGAGCAAGTCCTGCGTAGGTGAGGTAGTGGTTATATTTTTCCACGCTATCGTAAAGTTCTTTCGGACTTACCATTGTGCCAAGCCAATATCCGAGTCCGGCAAGCACTCCGTTCCACACACCGGCTCCGAGTCCGGTGAATATTACGAATTTGCCTAAGTTCATTTTCGACAATCCGGCCGGGATGGATATGAGTTGTCTTACAGCCGGTATCAGTCGGCCTATGAATGTGGATATCGAGCCATGTTCCTCGAAATATCGCTCTGCTTTGTCTACTTTCGCACGGTCTATCAGGCAGGCATGTCCCAGTCTGGAGTCGGCAAATCTGTAGACCAGCGGACGTCCTATCCATACCGAAAGGCCATAGTTGACAAGTGCTCCGAGGATGGCTCCCGATGTGGCCAGAATCAGTACAAACCATACGTTTACATCGTGCGAAGTACATGCCAGATATGCAGCTGGCGGCACGATCACTTCCGAAGGAAATGGTATGAACGAACTCTCTATGACCATGAAAGTGAACACCATAAGGTACACCATCATAGCATCGGCCGATAAAAACTCGTTGATTATAGAAGCCGGGTTAAAAAACATGCCGGCGGTAATAAGTGCATCAATCATCTTTGCTTCCACATTTAGAAAGCAAAGTTACCGAATATTTCACAATATTCCTATATGGTGAAACATTTCAGCGTAATATTCCGCTTTTTTATCCAGAGCCATCGGATAGGCGCGTGACGTAGATGGCATACGGAATATGTCGAGAGGGTGTGTGTCGTCGGGATACAGACATTGAATACATTGGCCCATTTTAGGTAGCGGAGTGCCGGTGATGTCGGCTATGACGCCGGCTGCTTTTTCGCCTGTAGTGGCCACGGCATGGCACTGCGGCATTCGGTTGAGCAGGCTTTTCAGATCCACAGGCTGTACTATCTCAAGAAATTTGTCGGATGCGTTGTCTTTAAGCCTCCGCACTTCAGCTCCTGTGTCGTTTAGGGCTATTCCGTGCTCCGACAGCATTTTTTTGATATCATTGAGCTTGAACAGTCCTGTTGCCGGATCAATGAAATAATCTTTGCTCCCATGGAATATCAGACCCATTATGCGCCAGAAGTCATTGATGCGGTTAGGATAATAGAAATCCATACTCCAGCGATTGGGCTTTGGAGGGAATGTGCCCAATATCAATATTTTTGCATTTTCGGGAATGAATGGTTCCCAGGGATGCAGTTCAGTGGGTAGATATGTATGTGTCATGCAAATATAAACTCAGCGGCCGGAAAAATAGTTCCGGCCGCCTGATGAGTTGGATGCGTTATCGTATGACTGATTATGCTTTCACGCGGCTGATATATGATCCGTCGCGAGTGTCAACTTCGATCATGTCGCCTTCGTTTACAAACAGAGGTACACGGATTTCAGCACCTGTTTCCAATGTGGCTGGTTTGAGAGTGTTGGTTGCGGTATCTCCTTTCAGTCCGGGTTCAGTATAAGTGATTTTCAGAACAGTTTTGATGGGCATTTCAGCATAAAGCACTGTTTCTGATGAGGCGTCGGTAACAACTTCCACAGTGTCACCTTCTTTCATGAACGGAGCACCGGTAACAAGTTCCTTATTGATGGGAATCTGTTCGAATGTTTCGTTGTTCATGAAGATATCATCGCCACCATCGGCATAAAGATACTGGAACGGACGGCGTTCTACGCGTACGTCTTCGAGCTTTTCACCGATGTTGAATCGGCGTTCAAGCACGCGGCCATCGACCACGTCTTTAAGCTTGGTGCGCATGAAAGTATTGCCTTTGCCGGGCTTAACGTGGAGGAATTCCACACAAAAGTAAAGACGGCCATCCATGCGGATGCAGGTGCCGTTTTTGATGTCTTGAGCGTTGATCATAAGATTCTTAATGATTATTTGAGCGCAAAATTACAAAAATATCTTTAAATAATCCCATTTAAATGCTTAAAAATCCGGTTGAGGGCCATGGAGTATTGGTAAATATGTCGGTTACGTCTTATTGGTATGGTGTTTGTCGATCATTGAGGCGTAATCGAAATGCTTTACCGGAAATGCCTTCGTACACGTATTCTCCTATGTATTTGAAACCGCATTTTTCAGCGACTCGCATAGAAGCGGAATTGCGTGTGTCGGTAGTGATAAGCAGAGAGTCAAGATGCAGGGATTCACGACAATAATTTATCAGTAATCCGAGTGCTTCGGTGGTTAGCCCTTTGTTCCAGTAAGGATGGCCTATCCAATATCCGGCTTCACGTTCAAAACAATCCGTGGCGTAATGTTCAAATCCTTCGGGTACGAGTCCTATGCTGCCTATCGGCTCAGAGGTGTCTTTAAGTACTATGGCATAGAGATGCTGATTGGGCATAAATATGTTTCTGATCACTTCGCGGCTCATATCTATGGATGTATGTTGTGGCCATAATGCGAGTTCACTCACTCTGTGGTCGGATGCATATTGGTACAGGGCTTCGGCATCGTCTTCATTCCATGGGCGAAGTAATAGTCGTTCGGATTCCATTCTTTTATTTATGATACACGTTGAAAACAAGAAGAATACCTGCTTTGAAGTGAAGTATGATATGTCTGATTCAACTATTGTCTGTACTTTTTTATAGGAAATTCTCCTGTCATGGCTCCATAGGCATTGAATGCGAGAGAGTCGAGTTCGTCTTCTCCGGCGCGGATTACAATGGGTGCTATGAATTCCACCCATTTGCTTATGCCCTGTACACAGTAGTTGCTATGGGCTATGCCTCCTGTGAGTATTATGGCATCGACTTTGCCACGAAGCGACACAGCTCTGGCTCCTACTTCTTTGGCTACATTGTAGAGCATTGCATCAAGCACTGTGCGGTAAGGTTCTTCGCCACGTTCTGCTCGTGTGGCTATCATGGCTACATCTGTAGATCCTAAATGAGCTATGAGTCCGCCTCCGCCATTGAGCATATGCTTGATCTGGCGCTTTGTGTATAGTCCACTGAAACATAGTTCCACCAACTGGTCGGTGGGCAATGCTCCGGCGCGTTCCGGGCTGAACGGTCCGTCGCCATTGAGTGCGTTGTTTACATCAATTACTTTGCCTTTGCGGTGGGCTCCAACAGAAATTCCGCCACCAAGATGTACCAATATCAGATTGATGTCTTCGTACCGGTGGCCTATCGACCAAGCATATCGACGGGCTACGGCTTTGGTGTTGAGGGCGTGGAACACTGATAGACGATGCATGTCGGGGAGTCCTGTGATGCGCGCTACCGGTATCATCTCGTCCACGACTTCCGGATCGGCGATGAATGCCGGGCAGCCTATGCTGTCGGCAATATCACGGGCTATGAGCCCGCCAAGGTTGCATGCGTGCTCAAGCTCCGAAGTGCGCAGGTCGTGAATCACGTTATCGTCAACTTCATATACTCCTGACGGCGTTGGTTTTAATAGCCCGCCACGGGCTATCACCACATCAAACATCGGTTCTATGCCAGCCTCGGTCAGACTGTCGTATGTGGCTTGGGTGCGCATCTCGATTTGGTCTAACACATGTGGATATGTTTTGAGTTGCGACGAAGGGTGATGCAAGGTGTGCTTCCATACAAGATCTCGGTCGTGATATACGGCCCATTTGGTGGATGTGGAGCCGGGATTTATGACAAGTATTTTCATTAAGTTGTTGATTGTCAGTTTCTGTCAGATGTTGCAGCCACACAGGCGAGTGCGAGGCTGTAAAATTTTGATTCGGCAGAATCGGCACGCGATGGCACAACAATAGGAGCATCGGCTCCGCACACGATAGCAGCATTGGACGAGTGTCCGAACAATGTCAATGTCTTGTAAAAAGTGTTGGCAGCGGTCAGATTCGGGAATATGAGCATGTCGGCATGGCCGGTAACATCGGATTCAATACCTTTGACCTGTGCGCTGTGTGCGTCACAAGCAGATTTTACGTCCATTGGACCTGCCATGTGAACAGATCCGTAATCACCGTTATCTGCTCGCTCTTTGAGAGTGGCATAGTCAATGGTATAAGGAAATTTTTCACTTGTTTTTTCCGTAAAATGTATCAGAGCTACATTGGGCGTGTCTGAGCCGAGCCGTCGGCACATGTTTACGCCATATCTCACCATGGCATCCATCTGTGTCAGATCCGGATATGGTATTACGGCAGCGTCGCTGAATAGCAGCAGGTGGTCATAACCGGGTATTTCGGCAGCTGTGAGATGAGTCATGACATTGCCTTTGCGTAGTATGCCATGTTCCTTGTCAAGCACGGCTCGAAGAAGATTGTCGGTGTTGATGAGACCTTTCATGATCACATCTGCTTTGTTCTGACGCACTTCCGCTACGGCTTTCCGACATGCGTCGTCGGGTGAGCCGGCAAGGATCGTGGTGACGTGTTGCGGATATTTCTCTTGAAGCTGTCGACACCATTGAGTGTCGTCATCGGTATGTATGAGAGTTATTTCTGCAAGATCTTCGGAGGCGCATTGCAAAGCGACATCACGGGTGTGCTCGTCGGTAGGACATACTATCGCAATTCGTTTTTTACAACGCATGCTGCGAAAGGCTTCCAATAAGTCTTTAAAAGAGGCTATTGTACTCATGAGGTGTTATTTTTCTGCAAATATCCGAATAATTGTCTCTATTGCCAAATATAGACGCGATTTAATATTGTAAATTACATAAACATTGTTAAATGTGGCAGTGTTGTTATGATATGTGCATCGTGAGAGATATAAAACATCATATTTCGCCGAACCCGCTGGCTTTTATAATCGCATCAATGGTGGGATTGGTCTCCGGATGTTTTGCGTTTCTGTTGAAGCGCATGATAGCTTCCGTGTCGGGATGGCTCACAGCAGGCATGCATGCCGGAGAAGCTAATTATCTCTTGTTGCTGATACCTGTATGCGGCATTGTGCTTACCGGTGTGTTTTGTCGGTATGTGCTTCATCGTGACATATCACACGGTGTGCGTCAGCTCATGCAGGGACTTAAAAATAAAGTGTATCGCCTGCCGCTTGTGCAGACGGTGTCGCCGATGATAGCGAGTACGCTTACTCTCGGATTTGGAGGCTCGGCAGGGTCGGAGGGTCCTATTGCCTGCACCGGGGCGGCGATAGGAAGCAATATGGCCAGAATGTTCCGTATGTCGCCGCGTATGATGATGATAATGGTGGGATGCGGCGCAGGTGCCGGTATTGCCGGTATATTCAAGGCTCCGATAGGCGGTGCTCTGTTCACACTGGAGGTACTCCGTATGGGGCTGTCGACATTTTCGGTGTTGGTACTTTGTGTCGCTACTCTCATATCCGCACTCACGGCATATTCGCTATCGGGTTTTACGCTTGATATCGCCTACAATCAGTCAATGCCGTTTGATGCCTCGCTGTTGCCATACGTCGTTTTGTTGGGCGTATGTTGCGGCTTTTATTCGTTGTATTACAGTTATATCATGAAACGTGTAGAGCAGTGGCTCCATGCAGTAAAAAAACAGTGGGTGAAAAATCTGATGGCCGGTGCCGGGCTGGCGGTAATGATATTCTGGTTTCCGGCATTATACGGAGAGGGCTATGACGTGATAGGCGGAGTGATCAACGGCCATGACGGAGGTCTTATAGCCGATGGCCCGTTTGCCGATGTGGCCGACTCTGTATGGTATATGATTGCTGTGGCGGCAGGTATTATGGCATTGAAATGTTTTGCCGCATCGGCCACAACAAGCGGTGGCGGTGTGAGTGGTGATTTTGCGCCCACGTTGTTTGCAGGTTGTGTCACAGGTTATGTGTTTGCCATGTTGCTCAATGTGTTGTTCGGGCTGCATCTGTCGGTGGCCATGTTTGCATATTTCGGCATGGCCGGTGTGATGGCGGGAGCCATACGTGCACCGCTCATGGCCATATTCCTTACGTGTGAGATGGCGGGAGCGTACTCAATGCTGCTGCCGCTTACCATCGCTTCGGCGTTATCGTTCGGTGTTGTTCGTCTGTTTACCGCCGACAGCTTCTTTTCTATTCGTATCGACAGACATAACGGTGTGCTTACGCGGCGCAGGTGATGTGTTGTATATCTAAACAGTATTTATTAACTTTGCAACGTTCATCGGAGGGCTTGCAGCCGCAGCTGTAACGGCCGGAGAAGATGTCGGGTGCGCCCGGTTTTTATATGTTTTAATTATTAAAACCATTATGGACAAGGCGCAAGACATGGTTGATCGGACTATGGATTTCGGTCGCGACAGGATCGGATCGCTTTTCAAAAAATTGTTTTTTCCCACATTGGTGGGTATGATATCGAATTCGGTGCTTACACTCATCGACGGTGTGTTTGTTGGGCGTGGAGTTGGTAGTGACGGAATCGCGGCTGTAAATATCGTGGCTCCGCTGTTTCTTCTTGTTACGGGAGTCGGACTCATGCTCGGTATCGGCGCATCTGTGATAGCAAGCATACGTCTTGCTGAGAAAAACACAGCCGGAGCCTGTCGTATTATGACGCATGCGGTGGTAGTGGGCACAGCTCTTACATTTCTGTTATGCCTGTGGTGTCTGGCGTTTCCGTCGCTCACGGTAAAAGTGCTCGGCAGTAGTCCGGCTCTTGAGCGTTATGCCGTGGATTACATGATAGGCTTGCTTCCATGCTTCCTGTTCTTGTTCATAGAGTGTGTGGGTATGATGCTAATACGTCTCGACGGATCGCCGCGCTATGCCATGTGCTGTCAGATAGTAGCTGCAGTGTTTAATATCGGGCTTGATTATGTAATGGTGTTTCCGCTCGGATGGGGTGTGGCCGGAGCAGCCATAGCCACCTCGATCAGTGCTGTTGTTGGCGGACTGATGGTATTGGTATATTTCGTGCGCTATTCGACGAATCTGAAATTTGTGTCCATGTTATCGGGCCCTCACGGATTGGCCGGAGTGTGGAGAAATATTTCGCACATGTCCAAGATCGGATTTCCCACACTTCTTACCGAGGGGGCGATGGGTATAATGATGCTTACGGGCAACTATGTATTCATGTCGCGTCTTGGCGATGACGGAGTCGCAGCCTATGCCATAGCGTGCTATCTGTTTCCCGTGGTGTTTTCCATAAGTAATGCGGTGGCACAGTCGGCTCAGCCGATAATAAGTTATAATTACGGAGCTGGGGCTTTTGATCGAGTGCATGCTTCGCTCAGAGTGGCTCTGTTTACTGCCGTGCTGTGTGGTGTCATTATCACGCTGGGCATGGTTGCCGGTTCGGGATATATAGTCGAGGCGTTTCTGTCAACGGATGAGGCCGCTTACGGGTTGGCTGTGTCTGGATTGCCATTATTTGCTGTGTGTGCGTTGCCGTTTGCTGTAAATATCACGTTTATAGGTTACTACCAGAGCGTAGAGCAGGTTTTGAGACCGCTTGTCTATACTTTATTGCGCGGTATAATATTTCTTATCCCTGCATTTGTGCTGTTGCCTCATATAATAGGCAACCCCGGTCTGTGGTTTGCAATACCCACAGCCGAGGTGCTTACGTTGCTGGTCATAGTGGCCGGATATGCTGTTACTCGCTGGCGGCACGCCGTGCGCGGATGATGTCGGCGAATGATTTTGGCAGACGCACATTGTACAGGTCGTAGGCTTCGTCAAACAGCGGCGCTATCTGCTCATCGGTAAATCCGGCTATGCCGCATCCGATGCGGGTAATATAAAATGTGTTTTGATCCCACTCGCGTGCAAGAGCAATGAATTCATCCACATAAGGCTTGATGGTTTCCACTCCACCCTGCATTGTGGGAATGGCGTAGGACTGTCCGTGCAGTCCGGTACCTTTACCCCATACGGCGCCGAAGCGTTCGTAGGCGGTGCGTGCGGCTCCGCCACAATGCATGCCTTGCAGGTTGCTTCCGAATACAAATATGTCGTCGCGGTCAAGCGATTGTATGTTTTCGGGTGTATA
>CAJTQH010000006.1:0-7094 GCA_910578305.1 uncultured Muribaculaceae bacterium | reverse complement strand
TGTCAGTCATAGCAATATGATTTTAATCAAATATTTTGTCCCAGTCTTTCCATACAGGTTCGTAGCCGAGAGCTTTGATTTCGTCGGCCACTTGCAGAGGCGTACGTGAGTCGGTCACTTCAAATTGTTCGAGAGCATCGGGTGTGGATACATAGCCTCCTGGTTCGGTCTTGCTCCCGGCGCTCATGGATGTGACTCCGAGTTTCATCATGTTGGCACGGAAAGCCGGAGCTTCACGTGTGGAGTAGGATATGTCAACATCGTGGTCGAATATGCGGAACGCAAACGTGAGCTGTGCCAGTTCCCGGTCGCTCATAACCACTTTTGGCTGATATCCTCCTTCGGCCGGGCACATGCGCGGGAAGTTGATACTATAACGTGTGCGCCAGTAGTTTTTGCGCAGATACTGCAGATGGCGTGCCATCATGGTCACATCGGTACGCCAGTCCTCAAGTCCGATGAGTACACCCATGCCTATCTTGTGGACTCCGGCGGCTCCCATGCGGTCAAAACCGTTGACACGCCACTCGAATATGGATTTCATGCCGCGTGGGTGATACTTTTTATAGTTGGCTTCATGATATGTCTCCTGAAAGCACACCACTCCATTGAGCCCGCTCTGTGTCAGACGGTAGTAGTCGCGCTCTTTAAGCGGCATCACTTCGATGGTGAGATTATTGAAGTATGGGCGGGCAACATGAAGTACCTGTTCGAGATAGTCTACTCCGTTGAGCCGTGGAAACTCTCCTGATACGATGAGCAGATTTTCAAATGGCCCTAATCGGCGTATTGCTTCGCACTCTGCCTTCACCTGATCGAGAGTAAGTGTTATGCGTGTGAGCGGATTGGAGTGATTGAATCCACAATAGACACATCCGTTAGTGCATGCGTTGGACACATACATGGGGATGTACATGGATATAGTTTTGCCAAAACGTTCAAGCGTGTAACGATGCGATAGTTGAGCCATTTGCTCAAGAAATGGAGAAGCGGCCGGAGAAATAAGGGCCATGAAATCGTCGACTGAGAGATGCTCTTTGGCAAGAGCCGTCAGCACATCGCGAGAGGTTTTCGACGCGATGGCTGCGGTGGTCTCATCCCAGTCGTATTGTTTCAATTCGTCATAAAACATAGGACTGACAGTTATTAGTGCTTGGCACAGTCGTCGGAAATTGACTGGGTTATGCGCATTGCGCAAAAATTGGGGCCGCACATTGTGCAGAAGCGGTCGTCGGATTTGTGGCTTTCGACATAGTATTGTTTGGCGCGTGCCGGGTCGAGCGACAGATTGAACTGGTCTTTCCACCGGAAGTCAAAACGGGCTTTGCTGAGAGCATCGTCGCGCAGTTGAGCTCCGGGATGTCCTTTGGCCAGATCCGCTGCATGTGCTGCTATCTTATACGTGATCACACCGTTGCGCACGTCCTCGAGATTTGGCAGTGCGAGATGTTCTTTCGGAGTCACATAGCATATCATGGCGGTGCCCATCCATGCTATCTGGGCGGCTCCTATGGCCGATGTTATGTGGTCGTATCCTGGTGCGATATCAGTAGTGAGCGGGCCAAGTGTGTAAAATGGAGCTTCGTGACACTTGTCGAGCTGTCGATCCATGTTTTCGCGGATTTTGTTCATGGGCACGTGCCCCGGACCTTCGATGAGCACCTGTACATTGTGTTTCCATGCTTTTTCTGTGAGTTCGCCGAGCACGTCGAGTTCAAGGAACTGAGCACGGTCGTTGGCATCGTGGATTGATCCCGGCCGCATGCCGTCGCCAAGTGATACTGCAACGTCGTATTTTGCCAATATTTCACAGATCTCATCGAAGTGGGTGTAGAGGAAGTTTTCTTCGTTGTGCATCACGGCCCAGCTTGTCATGATGGATCCTCCGCGGCTCACGCATCCGGTAAGACGCTTACCTATCATTTCGGCATGCTCTTTGAGGGCGCCGGCATGTATGGTGAAATAGTCCACACCCTGTTCGGCCTGTTCGATAAGTGTGTCGCGATATATTTCCCATGTCAGATCTTTAACACTGCCATTGACTTTTTCAAGCGCCTGATATACCGGTACAGTGCCTACCGGTACAGGACAGTTGCGAATGATCCATTCGCGAGTCTCGTGGATGTTGTCGCCTGTCGACAAGTCCATGAGTGTGTCGCCTCCCCAATAGCAGCTCCAAACGGCTTTGCTGACTTCTTCCTCAATGCCCGATGACAGTGCCGAATTGCCTATGTTGGTGTTGAGTTTGACCAGAAAATTACGTCCTATAATCATGGGCTCGGCCTCGGGGTGATTGATGTTGGCCGGGATTATGGCGCGTCCTTCGGCTATTTCCTGACGGACAAATTCGGGAGTGATATGGCTTTTAATGCCGAGAGCCTCGGCGTTCATGTTTTCACGTATGGCCACATATTCCATCTCCGGTGTTATGACGCCCTGGCGTGCGAGTGCCATCTGGGTTATGGCTTTGCCATCTTTGGCGCGTAACGGAGCATATCGGTGAGCAAAGCGTATGGCATCGAGGGATTTGTCTGCTTCACGCATGCGGCCGTAGTCTGATGTAATCGCTTCGAGCTGTTCAAGATCGTCACGTTCTTTAAGCCACTCTTCACGCAGGCGGGGAATACCCCGGTTTATGTCGGTGGTAACATTCTGGTCGGTATACACGCCACTGGTGTCGTATACTGTGACGGGAGCGTTTTCGGTCATCACTTTCTCTCCGTCTACTATTTTAACGGTGGGTGTGAGGTTGATCCGGCGCATGGCCACTTTTATGGGGTGCAGCTTACCCGGTACGTAGACTTTCTCTGATCCGGGATAGCTGTTGATGTCAATATTCTCTATTGTCATTGATTATGAAATAATGTAGGTTATGAATCTATCAGTCGAGAAATGAGGTGAGAGGACTTGTGGCTACGGCATGGGAAGCAACAGTGCCGAGGCCTGCCAGATAAGCCTTGCGTCCGGCTTCAACAGCCAGTCGGAATGCCACGGCCATCTCCACCGGATTGCCGGCTACGGCTATGGCGGTGTTGACGAGTACTGCATCGGCACCCATCTCCATGGCATCGGCGGCGTGTGAAGGAGCGCCCAGTCCGGCGTCGATTACCACGGGAACACGGCTTTCGGCTATTATGATCTCCAGGAGATCGCGTGTCTTGAGCCCCTTGTTGGTACCGATCGGAGCTCCGAGCGGCATCACGGCAGCCGTGCCTACTTCTTCAAGGCGTTTGCACAGCACAGGGTCGGCCTGTATGTAGGGGAGTACTTTAAATCCCTCTTTGGCCAGAATCTCTGTGGCAGCAAGAGTCTCTATCGGGTCGGGTAGGAGATATTTCGGATCGGGATGTATCTCGAGTTTAATGAAGTCAGTGCCGAAGCATTCACGTGCCAGCCTTGCCGCCATCACGGCTTCAGCTGCATTGCGCACTCCTGACGTGTTGGGCAGAAACTGTACGTGGTCGCGATTTATGTGCTGCAACATGTCGTCTTCCTCTTCGTGCTGCATGTCTATTCGCTTCATGGCCACTGTGATCATTTCCGACTCTGAAGCCAGTATGCTGTCAAGCATCAGACGGTTGGACGAGAATTTGCCGGTGCCTACAAACAGACGTGAATGAAACTCGCGTCCGCCTATGGTCAATATGTCATTCATTTTTTTTATATGTGATAATGATTATTCTGAAAATTGATTTCATTTGCCGGTGATGTTCATGAGCCGCTCCATGATCTGCGATGTATAGAGCATGGGATCGGGTGCATTGATTATGGCGCCTGATACGGCAAGTCCGTTGACTCCTGTGGACATGACGGGCGATACATCGTCGAGTGTGATACCGCCTATGGCCACTATGGGAAGTTCGACTCCGGCTTTGCGCACTTCGTCGACAATGGATTTATAGCCCTCGATGCCGAGCTGCGGAGCAAGATTTTTTTTTGTAGTGGTGAAGCGGTACGGCCCCAGTCCTACATAGTCCACATCCTTGCCTTTGTATTTGATGATGTCGGCGGCCGTATTGGCTGTGACTCCTATTATAGCATGCGGGCCAAGCAGCTCGCGTGCTTCAAGCGGATCCATATCGTCCTTGCCGAGATGCACGCCCGAAACTTTCAGATCGTTTACCACCGATACGCGGTCGTCGATGATGAGAAATGTGTCGGTTTCCTGACACATAGGTATCAGTTCGAGAGCTACATTGCGTACTTCTTCGTCAGTGGCGTCTTTCATGCGTAGCTGTATCCAGCGGCAGCCACCCTCTATAGCCATCTGAACTTCTTCGGCTATGGAGTATTTGTCGGATTCGTGGGTGATAAATTGTAACATATTGCTGTATGTTTTTTATTGATTGTTCAGAAATTGGTCAATGGCGCCTTTCACCGCATAGCCGCTGAAATTGTATTTTGAGATTTCTTCGGCATGCTGCGGGGTGATTCCGCCCAAGGCTATAACACTCGGTGTGTGTATATCGTTGAGTCCGAGAAGCTGATCGTGGCTGAATGCGGCTTTGTAACCCTGTTTTGAAATGCTGTCGAAAACAGGACTGAGTGTCACATAGTCGCAGTCGGTTGAGGATTTAACTTCTTCTATGGTATGGCAGGATCGGCTTATCGGGCCTGAATAATAGGGCGGGGCTGTCGGACATCGGCGATTGAGATGCAGCCCTCCGAGGTTGAACTCTGTGACGAGTTCAAAGTGTCCGTGTATGCGCAGACGTCGGTGGTAGCGCATGGGAATGGACTCTATGAGTCGTCGCATGTCGCGCAATGAGGCCGAAGGATGTCGCAGATGCACCATGTGCCAGCCGGCATCAAGCACTTTAATTACCGTGGCTGCCTCGTGGTCGGTGATCTCTTCCGGTGTGATGTATATTCGCAACATTGATTTTATCCGCCGTAAAAGGCTTTTATTATCAGTATTGTATCGCCGTCAGCAAGTGTTCTGTTGCTGTAGTCGGCTTTTGGTACTACTGTGCCGTTGAGTGCCACAGCTATGCCTGCGGGCTTTATTCCTGCGGCGTCGAGAGCCTGGCTGATGGTGCTGCCTTGAGGCAGCGACACTTCGGTGTCATTGATTTTCACTGTCATATTTGGAAAACTTTGTGTTGACATATTTCATGTGTCGCGGGCCGAACAGGTGGTTGACAGGGCCGTGTCCATGACCGATGGCTACGCGTGAGCCATACTGAAGGGCGCGTGTCACATATAGTTTTGCCCGCATGGTGGCATCGGTGATGTCGAATCCGAGTGCGAGGTATGAGGCTATCGCAGCCGAAAGCGTGCATCCTGTGCCATGGGTGTTGTTGGTGTTTACGGCGTCTGCTGTGAGTGATATCAGGTCTTCTTCGCCATCAAGATACAGATAGTCGACTTTCATGTCTGTACGGTCGGTGTCACCTCCTTTCAGAAGCACGTTTCTGCATCCCATATCGTGGAGCTTAAGGGCTTGTGCCATGGGATCGGTCTCTCCTGTCAGTTCGCGAGCTTCGCTCTGGTTAGGTGTGACGAGTGTTGCAAGCGGAAACAGCTGTGTGGTCATGGCTTCGATGGCATCGCGGTCTATGAGTAGTGAACCGGAGGTGGACACCATCACCGGATCCACTACCAGATTCTGTATCGCGTGGCGGCGGAATGCACGGCTCACAGCCATTACGATGTCGGTGCTGAACAACATACCTGTCTTGGCACCCATAGGGGGGATGTCTGTGCACACCATGTCGATCTGATCACTTACTATGTCGGGATCAATGCCTTGTATGGCTCTAACACCGGTAGTGTTCTGTGCCGTGATAGCCGTGATGGCACTCATGGCATAGCATCCAATGGCCGAGATTGTCTTTATGTCGGCCTGTATGCCGGCTCCACCCGATGAGTCAGAGCCAGCTACTGTAAGTATGGGTATGTAATGTTTCATTCCGAAGTATGGAGCGATATAATAAAGACTCGACTTCGGAGTGCCTGCGGATAGCTTTAACGTTGGACGTGTTGGGAAGTATGGCACTTATCAACAATCCCTGCGCCGGTATTAGCCGTATCAGGTTCGGAGGGTATAAATCTCAGCCTGAGGCAAAGCCTCGAGGCACCCCTTTGTCGTGTGAAAGCAAAGGTAATGTTTTTTACATTACCTGCAAAATTATTGAGGAATAAACCTCCGGTGTCATTATACTGAAATGCCGGAATGTATGAGGTCGATCACTATGGGGCGTAGACCGGCAAAGAAGCATTCTACGGCTATAACCATCAATATCAATCCCATGAGTCGCATCATGACGTTGTTGCCGGTCTCTCCCAGTATAGGCATGATGCGTGTTGATGCGCGTAGTATGATATATGCTATTATGTAGACCAAAGCGATTGAGCTTATGAGGGTCACGACAAGCATCCAGTTGTTGGCCTGCTCCATCATCATGATGCCGTTGGCTATGGCTCCGGGGCCGCACAGCATTGGAATAGCAAGTGGTGTTATGGCGATGTCTTTGGCATATGTCCCTGATTCCTCTTCACTTATCTTGGCGTGTGTATATTGAGCCTGTAACATATCATAGCCAATTTTGAAGATAATGAATCCGGCCGCTATACGGAATCCGTTAGCCGATATGCCAAAAAATTTGAAAAGGAATTGTCCGGCAAAAGTGAAAACCATCAGAGTCAGAAATGATATGACGGTTGCCCGGATTATTATGGATTTGCGGTGGTCTTCCGACAGACCGCGTGTCATAGACAGGAATACGGGCATAGTGCCCAGAGGGTTGGCCAGAGTGAAAAAAGAGGCTATGCAAAGAAAACCGAATGCCAGAATGGAGTCCATGGTCTGCAGATGTGGAGTTTAAAGAGGTTTATGTATGATTTGGGTGGATAATTACGATGAAAAGTGTTATTCGGCATTGTCGGTTGGGGTGTGCCCATCATGTACGTTACCGTTGTTTTCTGACTTGCGGCGACGTCCGCGTCGGCGGTTGTCGGCATGGCGATGTCGCTTGTCGTTTGATGACATGGAGTCGTCGGCCTGTTGGCTTGAGGTCTTTTTCGCTCCCTGTTCGGCTGTTTCGGTCGGTAGATGTTTGTTGGCAGAATTGCGGCGGCGCATTCCTTTACCT
>CAJTQH010000005.1 GCA_910578305.1 uncultured Muribaculaceae bacterium | reverse complement strand
TATGACTACGCCATGAGACTGGTGCGCGAAAATTTCGTGTACAACTTTCAAGTACCTACACTCAATTATATGACCTCCGGTGAGGAGGCTTTCTCTACTAAATTCGCACGATTCATCAACGAAGCCAATGTAGAGAAACTGATATCCACATTCGACCGCGCACGCACTGACATCTCCGGAAACGCCAATGGCAAAATAGTCAATCTTGATGTTGCCATAAAAGTCATCATGTTGCTCATCCAGAAACCCAACGCCTGATGATACCATTTCTCCGACAGGTGGCTTCGGTCTATGCAGCCAACGAACGTGAAAATCTGCTCGACTATTGCTTTGTGTTTCCAAACAAGCGCAGTGCCACGTTTTTCACCCACTTTATGCATCAGGAGCTCGGGCACTCCGCTGTGATGCCATGTGTGACCAACATCACCGATTTCGTGGCCGGATTCTCTCCGCTGGTCGAAGCCAACCGCTATGATCTGCTATTCACACTGTACGACGAATACCGCCGGCTGCCCGACGTAGATGTTGACTTTGACCGATTTCTATTCTGGGGAGAAATGCTTGTCAGCGACTTTAACGATGTCGACCGATATCTGGTGGATGCCGACGCTCTGTTCGTCAACGTGAAGCGGTTGCGTGAGATTTCAAGTAACTATCTCACCCCGAAGCAGCTTGATGTCATAGCGCGTTATTGGGGCGAGAAACGCACTGTTGAAACCATCGACCGCTTCTGGAACCACCTCGAACGCAATCACGACAACCGCCATCATGCACGCTTCGTAAAACTATGGGAAGTGCTTCAGCCGCTATATCATGCCTATCGACAGCGATTGGCATCGCGTGGTCTGGCATCGTCGGGCATGCTCTACCGCAACGCTGTTGAGATCCTTGATCCGTCATCAGATTACGAACTGCCGTATTCCAGATGTATCTTCGTTGGCTTCAACGTATTATCCACGAGCGAGATAACAATTTTCAGCCGTCTTCAGCGTCTTGGGAAAGCCGATTTCTATTGGGATTTCAACTCCAGGGCTTTTGATCTCAAAGACAGTCGCGCCGCTCGCTTCATGAACCGCAACGTCAAGGAATTTCCATCGATGTACGCACTGCCCGAGACAGAACGTCCGCCACAACCACGGATAAACATCGTAGGTGTACCATCCAATACCGCACAAGTCAAACTTGCCGGACAGCAGCTACGAGAATGGATGGCAGATGGCGCAATCTCCGATCGCGACAATGCCATCAACACCGCCGTGGTACTTCCAGACGAATCTCTATTCATCCCCATGATTCATTCAGTGCCCGAAGAGATCACCACGCTCAATGTCACCATGGGATTTCCCATGCGTTTAAGCCCAATGGCCGCATTGTTGAAAAAAATTGTAAGCCTGCATCTCCGGTCACGTTTACGCAACGATGAACGAGTATATTTCTGGGAGGATGTGGCTGCGCTTCTCAGCACACCACTGCTACGTGCCGTAAGTCCTGAAAAATGTACCATTCTTGAAAGTGAGATCCAGCGCCAGCGACTGTTCACCATACCGGCATCGCTGATTGTGTCGATGGTGCCGGAATTCAAACCTGTGTTCCGCCCCATCGAAAATCCTGAAGACCGTCGCAGTGTCTACAGCTATCTTGCCGGCCTCTGCGATTTCATGAAACTGACCATCGGGCCGTCCGACGACATGCAACTGCGCTTTATCGAATCGTACAGCGATGCCATCGACGAGCTGCACAGCGCGGCCGAACGCTTCGGCATCGACATGCACGGACAATCTTTTATACGGCTCGTAGAGCGTGCTACATCCTCCGACACCATCAATTTTATCGGCGAACCACTCCACGGACTCCAGATCATGGGTGTACTGGAAACCCGAGCGCTCGATTTCGACAATATCATAATGCTGTCGATGAACGAACGCATATTTCCTCGCAAGCATTATAGCCGTTCGTTCATACCCGATGCCCTGCGCTACGGATTCGGCATGGCCACACTCGACTTTCAGGAAAGCATATTCGCCTACTATTTCTATCGTCTGATATCACGCGCACGCAACGTCACACTAATCTACGACGCTCGATCGGTCGGAGGGATAAAAAGTAGCGAAATGTCGAGATACATAGCCCAGATCCTATACTTCTTCGATCGTACCGAAATTTCACACCGACTATGTGTATACCAGTCGCAACAATTCAATCCCGAAGAAATCACCGTCTCCAAGAACAAACGCATAGAGCGGCTGCTTGACAGATTCAAGACCACTGACGGTCCCAAGCTATCGGCAAGTGCCCTCAACACATATCTGAACTGTCCCCTGGAATTCTATCTGAAATACGTAGAAGGCTATAATGGAGAGGACGAAATCATAGATTACATGGACTCAAGCACCTACGGCTCTATTGTGCATGAAGTGGCCCAGCACATCTATGAATCATGGCAGGACAAAGACAACCCACAGCCAGTCACCATAACACGTTCAATGCTTGAACCCCTTACCGAAAAAAACTCCACATTGATCGATCGGATAATTGTCGAGGCCATTAACCGTGTATTTCACAAACGACCTGTTGAAAAGCAGTTAGAGCCGCTGACCGGCGAGAGCCTCGTATTGGGCAAAGTGATAAAAGCCACAATTGCAGCCATGCTGAAGGCCGATATGGAGCTGACCCCATTTACGTTTGTCAAAGCCGAGTACAAGATGTCAGGTTCAATAGAGATCCTGCCCGGCATCAATATCAATGTGACACAGATAGTCGACCGAATCGACATCGTCAACGGCACAATGCGATTTGTCGACTACAAAACAGGTTCGGATAAACTATCGGCCACGTCTGTCGATCAGATATTCACCCCGGCAAAAGACCGCCAGAAAGCCATCCTGCAATTACTGCTCTACTGCCACATATACAATATGCTTCAACACGACGACAGAGCTATACGCCCGGTTATCTATCAGATGCAGTCCATAATGACAAACGGCATACAGCCCATAATGATCAACAAAACCGAACTCTCCGACTACCATCAGGTCTACGACAGGTTCAAGGAACTGCTCAAGGACACCGTCCTTGAAATATTTGACACATCCGTGCCGTTCAAGCAAAGCTGCCATAACGAATCATGCAAGTTTTGCCAATTCAAGCCTATGTGCGGACGCGACAATACCGATTACTAACGTATCTGATGGCCGGACTATATATACATATTCCATTCTGCCACAGCAAGTGTGCATACTGCGACTTTTTCTCGATTCCGATTCGAAAAAGAGCCGATGCATACATCGACGCATTGCGATTGGAGTGGGACGCCCGACATCATGAACTCGGTACCTCAACCGTCAACACGATATACATCGGCGGCGGTACTCCTTCCATCTTATCCATCCCGATGCTTGAACATCTGTTTGCATGGCTACCCACGCAAGACGTCGAAGAATTCACCATTGAAGTGAATCCCGAAGACGTGACCGACAGACTGGCTGATTTTCTACGTCACAGTCCGGTGACACGTGTCAGCATGGGTGTCCAGAGCCTTGTCGACTCCGAGCTAAAAACCATCGGACGCCGACACACAGCGGCTCAGGCCATCGAAGCGGCTCATCGGCTTCGCCATGCCGGCATTGACAATCTGAGTCTTGATCTAATTTACGGACTTCCAGGACAGACCTCCGACAGCTGGCTATCGTCAGTGAAGCGTACTTTAGAATTGAATCCACAACATCTTTCGGCTTACAGCCTTATGCTCGAACCAGGCACCCGGCTATGGGCCATGGCTCAGATGGGAAAATTCAGTGAAGTGCCACAGGAAATGTCGGAGGCGATGTATCACAATTTATGCCGACTCACGGCACGGCACGGCATGAAACATTATGAGATATCCAATTTCGCCATGCCTGGATTTCACTCTCTTCACAACTCATCGTATTGGAATCTAACGCCATATCTCGGACTCGGAGCCGCAGCCCACAGCTTCGACGGGATCACTCGTCACAGCAACCCGTCGGCTCTGCATACATATCTCGCCGATCCCACCGAATGTTTTCAGACTGAACATCTTACCCGTACACAGCGCATCGACGAATATCTGATGATACGTCTGCGCACGGCCGAAGGCATTGATCTTAGCGATTATGAGGCTCGATGGGGTGTAGACGAATGCCGACGCCTGCTGCACACTGCAAAGCCCCACATAGCGCGAAATCTGTTAGTGGCCGCTCAAGGTCATCTGTACATGAACCAAGATTCATGGCTTCTTACCGACAGCGTACTGGTCGATTTATTCCCCGACGAATGAAATCAGTCGTGGTGATATGGCTCACCGCGAAGTATGGTCATAGCCCGATAAATCTGCTCTACAAAGAACAATCGCACCATCTCGTGTGAGAATGTCATACGTGAAAGCGACACCTTACCGTCGGCTCTGGCATAGACAGCATCGGAAAAGCCATAAGGACCTCCGATTACAAATACAAGACGCTTGAGCCCCGACGACATCTTCTTGTCGATAAACCCGGCAAACTCACGCGACGTAAACTCACGACCACGTTCATCAAGGAGCACCACTGCATCTCCGGGCTGAAACGCCGAAAGCATCACCTGCCCCTCGCGCTCTTTCTGCTGCGCCTCGGTAAGTGCCTTGGTGGCTTTTATGTCCGGCAATATTGTCAATGAAAACGGCACATAATGGCCTATACGGTCTACATATTGCTGTATGCCTTCGGCCAGATAGCGGCTCTGAGTCTTACCTATGGCCATTAATTCTATTTTCATCTGTTGGATTTGCTGAGATGGACGGTTATTAGTACTTTTGCACAAAAGTAACAAAAGCAATCGACATTATGAAATCAAAGGAAGAGCTTATCGATGACTTGCTGACACTGGCCTTTGCCGAAGATGTGGGTGACGGTGATCACACCACCCTGTCCACAATTCCCGCCGACGAAACCGGCAAACAGCGTCTTATCGTGAAAGAAGAAGGTATTATCGCCGGAGTGGAAGTAGCGCAAATGGTGTTCAGAAAATTTGATCCCGAATTAAAAATGACTATTTTCATCCATGACGGAGAGCACGTTTGTCCCGGCGACATTGCCTTTGAAGTGGAAGGACGCGTGCAGTCGCTTCTTCAGACCGAACGCGTGATGCTAAACATCATGCAGCGCATGAGCGGCATAGCCACCACCACAGCCCGATACCAGCAGCGCCTTGAAGGTCTTAAGACAAAAGTACTCGACACACGCAAGACCACACCGGGCATGCGCATGCTCGAAAAAGAAGCGGTAAAAATCGGAGGCGGATGCAATCACCGCATAGGTCTCTTCGACATGATACTCATAAAGGACAATCATGTTGATTTTGCCGGAGGAATACCTCAGGCAGTATCGGCGGCCAAAGAATACTGCAAGCAAACCGGACGCGATCTCAAGATCGAGCTTGAGGTAAGAAATACCGAAGAAATAAATCAGGCTCTTGAAGCAGGCGTCGACCGCATAATGCTCGACAACTTCACACCTGAGCGGACTCGCGAAGCCGTAAAACTGATTGACGGACGTTGTGAGATCGAATCATCGGGAGGCATCACTATCGACACTCTTCGTGCTTATGGCGAATGTGGAGTCGATTTCATCTCGGTAGGCGCACTCACCCACTCGGTCAAAGGACTCGACATGAGTTTCAAGGCTTGCTGAGCGACAGCATATCATCAACCGTAATATCACCAAGGCCGTCAATTATTTTGGCGGCCTTGCCGTTTAGTGCCTCACGCGGATATGTGGTAGCAAGAGCCACTACGGTTGCACCTGAAGCATTGCCGGCCTTAAGCCCCTGAAGCGAGTCTTCAAACACAAAACAGTCTTCCGGCCGGCAACCAATAGCATCGGCAGCCTTTATATACCCCTCGGGATGAGGTTTTGATTTGCTCACCATCGACGCGTCAATTATAGCCTGGAAATATATTTTAAGCTGCGGGATCTGACCGAACAGCAATTGCATCTTGCGACTGTCGCTGCTTGTCACTATGGCTGCAGGAATACCACGGCTCTGCAATTCAGAAAGAAAATTCTCCACTCCGGGATACAAACTATACGACATCGTCTCCTGAAAGTCGTGGATGCGGCGCAGTATGTCAGCCTTTACCTCTTCATTGTCATAATGCTTCATTATCTCCGGTAATGTAGTGCCTTTGATAGCTATTGCATAATTCTCAATACCGGTCGGATATATCCGGTCTATCTCTGTCCAGAACCGTGTATAGGTCGATTCACTATCTATAAGCACTCCATCCAGATCAAACAATGCTCCGTAACGTTTCATAACAACAATGTGGTTTTGGTTTTTATTTATGCAAATTTAATACCGTATGTGATAAAAATTGGACTTATATGCGTTAATTTTGTAAAAGAATTATTTTTAGCAATGACCATTCGTTCACAGTCAACACCAATGGATCTCGGCAGCAATTCAATCACCCGCCTGCTCATCCAATACTCTGTACCGGCTATTATAGCCAGTGTGGCCACTTCTCTATACAATATAATCGACAGCATTTTCATAGGTCGCGGTGTGGGAGCCATGGCCATAGCAGGTCTGGCCATAACGTTCCCGCTGATGAATCTTGTCATAGCATTCTGTACCCTTATAGCTGTCGGAGGCGCTACCATCACATCAATTTTCCTCGGACAGAAAAATGTGTCGCGCGCCACCGATGTGGTAAATAATGTGGTTGTGCTGTGTCTCATTCATTCCGCAATATTCGGCGGAGTCACATTATTGTTCCTTGACAAAATATTGTTTTTTTTCGGAGCGACTCCAGAGACACTTCCTTTTGCAAAAGAATTCATGCAAGTAATTCTTTATGGCACCCCCATATCATATATTTTTATTGGACTGAACAACATCATGAGAGCCACAGGCTATCCGACCAAGGCCATGATTTCGGCACTGCTATCCGTTGGTGCCAACATCATATTTGCTCCAATATTCATATTTGTACTCGAATGGGGTATCAAAGGCGCTGCTTTAGCCACTATCATGGGACAGTCAGTAGCCTGTGTATGGGTGCTGTGGCATTTCCTTTCAAAAAAAAGCTACATACGTCTTCAACGTCAGCGCCGCTGGCTCATGCCATCCATAATCAAACGCATCTACGCCATCGGACTATCTCCGTTTCTGATGAATGTATGCGGCTGCATAGTAGTGATATTTATAAACAAAGCGTTGCTTGAATACGGAGCTTCCGCGGGCAATCTGGCCATAGGCGCGTATGGTATCCTCAATCGAACAACAATGTTCTTCGCCATGATTGTCTTTGGTGTATCCCAAGGCATGCAGCCTATTCTTGGATTCAACTATGGTGCAGGACAATGGCAACGCGTAAAAAAGACTCTTATGATCGGCATATGGCTGGGAGTGGCCATAACAAGTGTGGGATGGCTGGCCACCGAACTGTTTCCGGGAATGATCAGTTCGCTGTTTACCACCGACACCACCCTTATAGCCATAGCAAACCGCGGATTCCGAATATTCTTCATATTCTTCCCTCTGGTAGGATGTCAGATTGTTATACAGAATTTTTTCCAATCTGTTGGCAAACCTAAGATTTCAATATTTCTCTCACTTACCCGACAGCTCATATTCCTTATTCCGTTTCTTATCATCATACCTCGCTACTGGGGCATCGACGGTGTATGGGCAAGTATGGCGGCATCAGACTGCATAGCATTTTGCTTCGCGATAGTCACTCTAATCATCGTAGTCCGCAAACAAACCAGACTACATACATATGAAACAAAGACTAAATAATTATTAAAAAGTATCCAATATAGCACTTATGGCTCACCACCTACGAAAAGCCAGCTTCATTATATCAATTAATTGCCCGGCTATGAATCGTACATACCGGCTCTGCAAACCAATGTCAAATACCAGCGATGATACAAGATATTCAGTTACGTGTTAACCCGGCTACGGCTTACACTCCTCTTCGGCTCACAGCCTGTGTCAGTACACAGCTTCACATTGATGCCAATCGCATTCGCGACATCAAAATTCTGAAACGCTCCATCGATGCACGCCAGCGCCAGGTCATGGTTAATCTTAACGTGCGTATATATATAGATGAAGACGCACCTGCACATCCGTTGTTCACTCCGGTGGAATATAAACCTATTACACATGATGCGCGGCAGTGTGTAATAGTCGGAGCCGGACCGGCAGGCCTTTTTGCCGCTCTTCGTCTCATAGAACTCGGAATTCGCCCGATCGTGCTTGAACGAGGCAAAGATGTAGACAGTCGCCGAAAAGACATGGCCGGCATAGCACGCAACGGCATCGTGAATCCTGATTCCAACTACTGCTTTGGTGAAGGCGGTGCTGGTGCCTATTCCGACGGCAAGCTATATACCAGAAGTAAAAAACGCGGGCCGGTTGATAAGATTCTCACAATATTCCACCAGCACGGCGCACAAGAAAATATACTTGTAGACGCACACCCGCACATAGGTACCGACCGACTGCCTGAAGTGATAAAATCCATCCGTCACACCATAGTGCGTTGTGGCGGAGAAGTGCATTTCTCGACAAAGGTAACATCGCTGATACTGGATGATGGGAAGGTTACCGGTGCGACCACTGCTGACGGACAGCAGTTTCGCGGTCCGGTGATTTTGGCCACCGGCCACTCGGCACGCGACATATACACCATGCTTCAGCAGCTCGACATACCGCTCGAAGCAAAAGGTATAGCCGTAGGCGTACGTCTTGAACACCCGCAGCACCTCATCGACAGCCTGCGTTATCACAATCCAAAAGGACGTGGAAAGTACCTGCCACCTGCTGAATATACAATGCTTACACGTGTCGATGATCGGGCAGTATACTCATTCTGTATGTGTCCGGGCGGTGTCATCATTCCGGCGGCAAGCGCTCCTGGAGAAATGGTGGTAAACGGCATGTCATCATCAACTCGCGGCTCACGGTGGGCCAACTCGGGTATGGTCGTGGAAGTCCTTCCAGAAGACATAGACGGCGACTCCGACGATCCGCTAAAAATGATGCGGTTCCAGCAGTCGATCGAGCAAGCCTTTTTTCAGGAATCAGGACAAAGTCAGAATGCGCCGGCACAGCGCATGACCGACTTCGTAGCATCAAGAATGAGCACATCTTTGCCGGCAACCTCATATGCCGCAGGCATACACCCTGCTCGCATTGATCTATTGCTGCCAAAGGGCATTGCCCGTCGCCTGCAACGCGGATTTGAAGAATTCGGACGCAAGCAACGTGGATTTCTCACCAATGAAGCCGTGCTGATCGGTGACGAGACACGCACCTCATCGCCGATAAGGATACCGCGTGATCCCGAGACGCTGCGACACGTAGCTATTGACGGACTTTATCCGTGTGGAGAAGGTGCCGGCTATGCAGGAGGCATAGCCTCGGCAGCAATTGACGGCGAACGGTGTGCCGATGCCGTCGCCGAGAGTTTGCGACCCTGATTTTAAATAATCTACTGCAGCATATACACGGGTTTAGTTTTCACCTTCAGACCCGTGTTCTGCTGATTGTACAATATGTATAAATTCGTGAGCAGTTCGCCAAGATAACCGAGCTTGCGTGAAAACATCTTCTCAGACCCGAGATCAATCAGGTACTTGTCTGAAATCAGACGACGTTTCACATTCTCAAGTATCGAAAACATAAATGTACAGTAATCGTCGAATATCTCAGTCTTCATCACCGACATATTGGCATAATACATCGTATGACTCTTTAGCATCGACCGCAACGTTTCAGCATAATCGGCATACAGATACTCCACACTCCGAGAGAGCAGATCCACATATTCCTTACCGATAGTGTTAAATTCCGTGGCCACATCAGGTCTGCACAGGCATGGTTGCGGAACCACCACATCATACTCCGACATAAGTTTTGGCAATTCATCGGCAAATTTGTCGGCCTGAGCCCTCAGCATCTCCGGACCACACTTCACTCGCGGAGTATGACTATGAAGCAATAGTGCATGAAAGCCCCTCTTCAATCGGGTTCCTGCCGGAGTGTCAGCGCCGAAAAACCTACGGTAATGCACAAGACCCTTTACATCGGCTTTCACATTTTTCCATAGCCAATATATGCCGGTTAGTTCACAATATGTGTAATTTTCCGCCGAGATATTATCGCCCTCGGCATCAGTCTGCATGTGTAGATCGAGCTCCGGATTGCATGCTTTACCAACATGCAAAGGCATATAAACGTCACTCTCTATCCGTGGCGAATCCTTGTGATAGGCCACTGCTATCTTTATTTCCACAATTCAAATACTTTTTCTATGACAGGTGCCATGTCATAATATTTATACTCAGCAAGCCGGCCACCGAATATCACATCGTCACACTCCTCTGCAAGTTTCTTATATCGTCCGTACAATGTCTGATTGCGTTCATCGTTCACCGGATAATAAGGCTCCATGCCGTCACACCATTCCGTTGAATACTCACGCGATATCACGGTATGCGGATTCTCATATACCGCCGGACCAAACGATTCGAAATGTTTATGCTCTATCACACGTGTATAAGGAACAGCGGCATCGGTATAATTGACCACAGCGCACCCCTGATGATTGGGTTCGTCTATGACTTCAGTTTCAAATCTCACTGTACGATACTCAAGTTTTCCGTATCTATATCCGAAATACTCGTCTATCTTACCGGTAAACACAACCTTCGATGCTATGGACTCGTAATATTCTCTGTCGGCGAAAAAATCGCATCCGAGTCTCAACTCTGCTCCATCAAGCAATCCGCTTATCAGCTTATTGTATCCACCCTCAGGTATTCCCTGAAAGCAATCGTTGAAGTAATTATTGTCAAACGCCAGTCGCACAGGAAGTCTGCGTATGATAAACGCCGGCAATTCCGAGCACTTGCGCCCCCATTGTTTTTCCGTATATCCCTTAATCAGCAACTCATAAATATCACGCCCGATTAGCGCAATAGCCTGTTCCTCCAGATTCCTTGGCGATTCTATACCATCGGCAGCCATACGTTGCAATGCATCCTCCCGCTGCTCTGCGAGCTTTGCTTCGGCTTCTGCCGGAGTTTTCACTCCCCACATGGAATAAAACGTATTCATATTGAATGGAAGATTGTAAATACGACCATCCGGTGCCTGTGCCACAGGTGAATTGGTGTAACGGTTAAAAGGGACAATAGCATTAACGAAATCCCATACCTCTCTATTGGAAGTATGAAATATATGAGCTCCGTACTTATGCACATTTATTCCCTCTATCTCCTCGCAATAGACATTACCGCCGGCATGTTCACGTTTATCAATGACCATGCATCTGTATCCACGGTCAGTGGCAAGACGGGCAAACGTGGCCCCGAACAACCCGGCACCCACAATCAGATAATCATATTTCTGCTTCATTTCCGTCACAACTATATGTTACAATTACGCAAATATAGCATTATTTTATTTATGGACGTTGTGGGTGATGTAAAAATAATTTGTAATAGGAGAATATCGGGTAGGAAAATTCATTACTTTTGCATCACAATAAAACCCTATCAACCCCCAATCGTTATGTCTGAACTAAACATTGCCGAAGTATACCGGGCTGCAGAAGTGCTACAGAATGTAGCACGACACCCTAAACTAATTGGAGTGACAAAAATAAATCCTGACGCTCAGGTATATCTGAAACCGGAAAATCTGCAATACACCGGCTCTTTTAAACTTCGCGGAGCTTATTACAAAATATCCCAGCTAAGCGAGGAAGAGAAATCCCGCGGAGTCATAGCATGCTCGGCAGGCAACCATGCACAGGGTGTGGCTCTCGGTGCCACACATAATGGTATCAAATCGATAATATGTCTCCCTGCAGGCGCCCCGATATCCAAAGTAGAGGCGACGAAGGCTCTCGGCGCAGAAGTGTGTCTTGTACCGGGAGTGTACGACGATGCCTACCGTAAAGCCATCGAACTTCAGAAAGAACACGGCTATACTCTGGTACATCCTTTTGATGACCCTCTTGTAATAGCCGGACAGGGAACCATAGGACTTGAAATCATTGAAGAGATGCCGGACGTAGACGCTGTGATTGTACCGGTCGGTGGCGGCGGTCTGATATCAGGTGTGGCTTTCACTATCAAGACCATCAAGCCCAATGTGAAGGTTTACGGTGTTCAGGCCGAGGGCGCTCCATCGATGGTAAAATCCATGAAAGAGGACGACCGAGTACGACTCGATTCGGTGAATACTATAGCCGATGGCATTGCCGTAAAAGAACCCGGAATAAATACATTTGACATGTGTCGCAAATATGTCGATGAGATAGTGACCGTAACTGACGACGAAGTGGCTGCAGCCATCCTCACCCTCATCGAACAGCAGAAACTGGTAGCCGAAGGTGCCGGAGCCGTATCGGTAGCGGCTGCAATGTTCAACAAAGTGCCGATAGAAGGAAAAAAAGTAGTATGTATAGTGTCAGGCGGCAACATAGATGTAACATCTCTCAACCGTGTCATCACACGAGGTCTTGTGAAAAACGGCCGCGACTGCACTGTAACAATTGTACTATCAGACAAACCGGGACAACTGTCCAAGGTATGCAGCGTGATCGGAGACATGGGCGCAAACATTCTTGCGGTAGAACACAAGCGCAACTCATCCAACACAGAAATCAACGGATGCAAACTACATATAGAAATGGAAACACGCAATCACGAGCACATCAATGCTGTGAAACAGGCTCTGCGCGATGCAGGTTTTCAGGTAGAAAACTGAATTTAAAGTGGATCACCAATAGTATTCCGACATAATCTTCTCCATTTCGGGCGATGCCATATCGGTGTCGCCCGCTTCTTTTCTAAGCCGGAGCATTGTCTTCTTGAGATCTTTTACAACCGGGGCATATTCTTTTTCGCCATACACATTATGGTCTTCATAAGGGTCTTTGCTCAGATCATAAAGATCCCATGACGGGGTGTAAGTGATGTCCTCGCAATCAGTCATGCCGAGTCGTGCCCCGTAATAAAATATCAGTTTATAACGATCGGTGCGAACAGCCATGTGCGACGGCCGCTCCACGTGTGTTGTCCAATATCGGTAATAGAACTCCTTACGCCAGTCGGAAGGTGTTTCGCCACGAAGATTACCTACAAAACTACGTCCTTGTCCTGAAGGCATTTTCGTCCCGGCAAACTCACAAAGCATCGGTGCGAAATCAATATTGAGTATCAAGTCGGAATTTCTCGCTCCGGCCTTGATTTTTCCGGGATAGCGTATCACAAACGGCATACGCGCCGCCTCCTCATAAAACATTCGTTTATCGAAAAATCCATGTTCACCGAGAAAATATCCCTGATCCGACACATAGATAACAATGGTATTGTCGGCTATACCAAGATCGTCGAGCGTATCAAGCAATCGTCCGATATTGTCATCTATCGTAGCACCGCATCGCATATAATCCTTTATCAGCTTCTGATAGGCCTGTCGACGAGCCACAGCCGGATGCAAACCATAGACCGAAAAAGGCAGACCGGGATAACGACACCACCATTTGTCAGGATCCTTTGACGCTTCAGTCCATCTGCGCGACAATTCTTCGAGCGTCTGCCCCTTAAAAGACCGTCCATTGGTTTCAGGGCCGAAGTCCATCAGATTATGCGGTTCCGGGAAAGTCACTCCTTCATACAGCCCTGCCATGCGTATCGGATAGTCGTATGGCTCATGTGTGGCTTTGAAATGGCAACACATCAGAAACGGCTTCGATCCGTTCTGCTCCTTAATCCACTCAATGGCCCTGTCGGTCACGATATCAGTTGAAAAACCTCTTACGCGCTCTCCGAAATTACGGTCGCCTGGCCACGGATCGCTACTGTCGATCATGGTAGGATCACGATACTCGCCCTGATCATAAAACACCGAATACTTGTCAAAGCCCTGCGGTTGCGATTTCAGATGCCATTTACCCATCAGAGCAGTGGCATATCCGGCATCGTGCAGCACGGTGGCAAAAGTAGGCAGCGATGTGTCGAGCGTGTCGGCAAGTGTATACAGTCCGTTTTCATGCGAATACATTCCGGTGAGCATGCTGGCTCTACTCGGAGCCGAGAGCGAGTTGGTGCAGAAACAATTGTCGAGCACAGTGCCCTCGGCTGCAAGTCTGCGTATATTGGGATTATGGGCATAATCCGCCAAAATCCCGCCGTATATGCCCCATGCCTGCGATGTGTGGTCGTCACTCAGAATAAACAGAATGTTCGGACGGTTGTCGTCAGACTTTGTGTCAGCAGCATGTACCGACAGCGACAAAGCGCCGACGGCAATCAGACCCAATGTGGATTCCCTAATGATATTATCGTATCGTATCATAAAAACCATTTACTATCTTTCAAAGATATGAAATATTCTATACTCGACCAATTAAATAGTCTGATTTTCTTTTTTACTATTCTTAACGGCCACCATTTTTATTAAAGACATAATATTAGCTAAATTTGCAAAAAATCCAATAACCAGCATGTTAAAACGCATATTATTATCACTGACCGTGACAAGTCATGTTTTGATGACTACACACGCCGCAGACACTACATCCGTATCATTGCCACTGTCGCTCGACTCCTGCATTTCCATTGCTATTAGCGAAAATCCGTCTATCCGCGTTGCAGACATGGAGATTCAGCGCATGGATTACAGTAAAAAAGAAACACTCGGACAATTGCTCCCCAACATATCGTTTGGAGCAAGTTACAACCGTACACTTGCAAAACAAACCATGTACATGAACATGGATCGTTTCGGATCAATGGATGGCGACGATAACTCTTCTGAGAACGAATCACCAAGCATGTCTGCGGGAAATGCCGGAGGCGGCATCAAAGTGGGACTCGACAACTCTTATTCCATGGGATTCAATCTGTCGATGCCTCTTATAGCCCCACAACTATGGAAATCGCTCAATCTTTCCGACAGCCAGATACTGCAAAGCGTGGAAAAAGCCCGACAGAGCCGTATCGAAATGGTTAACGCCGTCAAAAATGCCTATTATACATTGTTGCTGGCCGAAGACTCCTACAAAGTCATCGAAGAGAGCTACGACATGGCAAAATTTACCGCTGACCTTTATGCCAAGCAGTTCAGCCTCGGAGCAGCATCCCAGTATGACGTGCTACGCACCGAAGTGGCAGTGAAAAATGTTGAACCGGAACTCACACAGGCCACCATAGCCATAAAACAGGCCAAGTTACAACTCATCATCCTTATGGGAATGGACGCCGGCATTGATATCCGTCCGACTACCACACTGGCTGACTATGAACAGACAATGTATGCCGATGTATTGTCTATCAATCGAAATATATCAGGCAACAGACACGGCAGTTGCGCGATGCTCTTACTGTTCAAAAAATGGCATGGTATCCTACACTGGCTCTGACAGCCAACTACAACTGGACTTCGATGAGCAATGGATCTCCTGTCAAAAACTTCCGCTGGACACCATACTCAATGGTCGGACTCACACTTTCCATTCCCTTGTTTGAAGGCGGACAACGCTATTCACGTATAAAGCAAGCAGAAATTCAAGTAAAAGAAATGGACTGGCAACGTACCAATCTCGTGCGCTCCATAAATATGCAGACAGAGTTGGCCATAGACAACATCAATATGAATGTGAAGCAGATATCATCTTGTAGCGAAAGTGTAAGACAAGCCGAGAAAGCCCACGACATCATGCAGCAGAGCTTCAGCATAGGTGCCGCATCGTATCTCGATCTTCGCGACTCCGAACTCGCTCTTACCCGATCGCGACTGGCATACTATCAGGCTATCTATAATTATCTTGTAGCCGGAAGCGACCTCGAGCTGCTTCTTGGAAACGCTGATCTGGAAAAATATTGAGCCCTCATACACGTCATTATATAAACATACCCGATTATCACATAACCACATATAACATATATGAAACCGATATTATCCATAGCCGCCGCACTTAGCCTCGTCCTGACCTGCGGTTGTTCGAAATCCGACTCCAATACCGGAAATGCCACACCTCAACAGGAAGAGCTTCCTCAAGTCGATGTGATGCAGGTATTCTCACAGGAAGTACCGCAGATCATGGAGTACACTGCCACGGTACAGGCATTCAAAACCAACAACATCACTACGTCCACCCCTAACCGCATAAAAAATATCCTTGTCGACGTAGGCTCCAAGGTAGCCAAAGGACAGCGGGTGGCAATACTCGACGATGTCAATATTGATCAGCTCAAGGTGCGCCTCGACAATACAGAGCGTGAATATCAACGCGCTGTAAAGTTGCTTGAAATCGGCGGCGGCACCCAGCAATCGGTCGACCAGCTCCGCACCGAGCTCGACGCACAGCGCCGACAGTACAGCAATATGGTTGAAAACACAGTGCTTCTGTCTCCTATATCCGGAGTAGTCACCGCCCGCAATTATGATCCGGGCGACATGACCGGCAGCCAACCTATACTCGTCATCGAACAGGTACGTCCCGTAAAAGTGATTATAAACGTATCTGAAAGCGAATATACCAAAGTCCACAACGGCATGAAAGCCTCTATACGTCTTGATGTATATGGCGATGAAGAATTTACCGGCACTGTGCATCTGATACACCCAACCATCGATGCCGATACCCGAACATTTACCGTGGAAATTACGATCGACAATGCCGACGAACGTGTGCGTCCCGGCATGTTTGCACGTGTAACGCTCAACTTCGGTACCGCCATGCACGTTGTAGTGCCCGATCGTGCAGTCGTAAAGCAATCGGGATCAGGCAATAAATACATATATGTATTTAATCCGACCGACAGCACTGTAAGCTATAACCGTGTTCAGCTCGGACAGCGCATTGACAACACCTACGAGGTAATAAGCGGCGTAAAATCCGATGACTACGTAGTTACCTCCGGTCAGACCAGACTTACCAACGGCTCTCACGTAGCAATAGTGGAAAAAAACAACAAATAACCATTCAAGCAACACTTACATCACACCATGAGTATATATTCCAGTGCTGTAAAACGCCCCATCATGACCACTCTGTGTTTCGTAGCAGTGGTCATAATCGGAATGTTCTCTCTCAGCACACTGCCCATCGACCTTTACCCTGACGTGGAGACCAACACCATCATGGTCATGACCACATATCAGGGCGCAAGCGCTCAAGACATAGAGCAGAATGTGACCCGACCGCTCGAAAACAGTCTTAACGCTGTCAACGACCTCAAGCACATCACGTCCAAATCACGCGAAAACATATCGGTAATCACACTTGAATTCGAATACGGAAAGGACATCGACGTACTCACCAACGACGTGCGCGACAAACTCGACATGGTAAAGAGCTCACTGCCCGACAATGCCGAGAACCCAATCATATTCAAGTTTTCCACCGACATGATCCCAATTGTGATGCTTTCGGTACAGGCCACCGAAAGTATGCCGGGCCTGTACAAGATACTCGACGATGCAGTGGTCAACCCTCTGGCCCGCATCTCGGGTGTCGGTTCAGTATCAATTTCCGGCGCACCCAAACGCGAGATACATGTCTATGTCGACCCCAACAGACTTGAAGCCTATGGACTGAGCATCGAAACCATATCATCGATCGTTGCCGCTGAAAACCGCAATATCCCAGGCGGATCGTTTGACGTAGGCTCCGACACCTACGCTCTGCGTGTGCAAGGCGAGTTTGTTTCGTCGGATCAGATGGCTGACATTGTAGTTGGATCACATGACGGACGCAACGTGTATCTGCGAGATGTGGCCCGAATCGACGATTCGCTTGAAGAACGTGCTCAGCAGACTTACAACGACGGCGAGAAAGGAGCCATGATAGTAATCCAGAAGCAATCGGGAGCCAACTCGGTAGAGATATCCGACAAGGTGCTCAAGATGCTTCCAGATCTACAGAAACGTCTGCCTTCCGACGTGAAACTCGGCATCATCGTCGATACCTCCGACAATATCCGTAACACCATCGACTCGCTCGTAGAAACAGTGATGTACGCGCTTCTCTTCGTGGTGATTGTCGTATTCGCATTCCTTGGACGCTGGCGCGCTACTCTTATCATCGTCATCACAATCCCCATCTCGCTCATTGCTTCATTCATATACCTTGCTGTCACCGGCAATTCGCTGAATATCGTATCACTCTCCGCTCTATCGATTTCGATCGGCATGGTGGTCGACGACGCAATTGTGGTACTTGAAAATGTCACAACACATATAGAACGAGGCAGTGATCCCAAGCAGGCAGCCGTACATGGCACTAACGAGGTGGCCATATCGGTAATAGCATCAACCCTCACCCTTATCGCTGTATTCTTCCCTCTCACACTTGTTACGGGCATGACCGGCGTATTGTTCCGCCAGCTTGGATGGATGGTTACCATCATGATGATCATCTCTACCGTATGCGCCCTCTCACTCACACCCATGCTCTGCTCGCAGCTACTGCGTCGCGATACCAAACATGGTCGCCTCTACCGCTTGCTGTTCACTCCCATCAACAGAGGCCTTGACGCATTCGACAACGGATATGCGTGGCTGCTCACCAAGGTAGTCGGGCATAAGACCATAACAATACTCGTGTGTATGGGTATATTCATAGGCTCGCTCATGCTACTCCGCCATGTCGGCACGGAATTCTTCCCCACCGCCGATGACGGCCGCCTCGGTGTGAACCTGGAAATGCCAATAGGCACACGTGTGGAGATCTCGCAAGAAGCCACTGCACGTCTTGCCAAAGAATGGCGCGAAAAATATCCTGAAATACAAGTGCTCAACTACACCACAGGTCAGGCTTCGAGCGACAACGTATTTGGCTCTCTGAGCGACAACGGCCCACACATCGTGTCAATGAATATACGTCTGTCCAATCCCGGCGACCGTGACCGCGGCATCATAGAGATTGCAGGACTCATGCGCGAAGACCTCAAGCACTATCCCGAATTTCAGAAAGCACAGGTCAATGTGGGCGGCAACCGTGGAGGCTCTATGGGCGGACAATCCACCATCGAATATGAAATCTACGGCTACAACTTCGACGAGACCGACTCGGTGGCCAGACGTCTTACACGAGTGCTTCAGAACATAAAGGGAACCGCCGACATCATGATTTCACGATCCGACTATCAGCCGGAATATCAGGTAGACTTCGACCGCGAGAAGCTCGCAATCTACGGACTCAATCTGCAGACAGCCGCCACATATCTGCGCAACCGCATCAACGGCAGCCTGTCATCTCAATTCCGTGAAGACGGCGAAGAATACGACATCAAAGTCATGTATGCTCCCGAACACCGTACGGCTATCTCCGACATTGAAAATATACTGATCTACAATGCTACCGGACAAGGAGTACGCGTAAAGGACGTGGGTAAGGTGGTAGAACGCTTCACTCCTCCTACCATTGAGCGCAAAGACCGCGAACGAATCATAACCGTGTCAACAGTCGTTCAAGGCGTACCCATGAGTCAGGTAGTAGAACAGTCCATGGCCGAGATCGACAAACTGGATCTACCTGTTGGCGTCAACATACAGCTTGCCGGCAGTGTCGAGGATCAGCAGGATTCATTCCGCGACCTACTCACACTCGCAGCACTCATCATTATTCTTGTATACATAGTGATGGCCGCACAGTTTGAGTCATACACCTATCCCGGCATCATCATGACATCTCTTCTTTTCGCATTCTCCGGTGTATTCATCATACTCTACCTGTCAGGGCACACTCTCAACGTCATGTCTATGATCGGAGCCATCATGCTCATCGGTATCGTAGTGAAAAACGGTATCGTACTCATAGACTACATCACTCTCAACCGAGAACGCGGTCTATCCATACGTCAAGCCGTGATCCTCGGCGGCAAATCGCGTCTGCGCCCGGTTGTGATGACTACACTCACCACCATATTGGGTATGGTACCTATGGCCATCGGCTCAGGACAGGGAGCCGAGATGTGGCGTCCGATGGGTACTGCCGTGATCGGAGGTCTTACACTCTCCACCATCCTTACCCTCCTGTTCGTTCCGGCACTTTACTGCATATTCGCTTATATCGGCGTACGACGCTCACGCAAGAAACTCCGTAAAGCATAAAAACCCACACTTTTTACCACGTTTATTCCTACGATATGAAATCGATACTGATAACATTTGACCAAGCCCACTACGAAGCCATAGTCACCATGCTTGAAAAATCCAACTGCCGCGGATTCACAGCCTGGAAAGAAGTCCAGGGCCGCGGATCAAGCTCCGGAGAGCCGCACTTCGGCTCTCATGCATGGCCATCACTCGCCTCAGCCATTATAACTATGGTCGAGGATCATAGAGTAGAAACGCTCCTCAACTCACTGAAAGCCATGGACGAAGCATCTCCCAAATTAGGATTGAGAGCATTTGTTTGGCACATCGAGCAAGCCATTTAAGCATTTAAATTTGGAAATATGAAGCATAATTCTTAATTTTGCATCATAAATCCTGCGCACGTGGCGTAATTGGTAGCCGCGCTAGACTTAGGATCTAGTGTCTTACGACGTGGGGGTTCGAGTCCCTTCGTGCGCACAAATTTAAAAACGAGGAATCTCCGCAAGGATTTTCCTCGTTTCATTTATCATACAACTCTCTTGCCACATAAATACTCCCTATTATGAAATTAAAAATTTGTTCATTGCTACTTATACTTTCAATAGTGACATCGTTGTACTCTTGCACAAATGAACCCGTGGAAGACTATATGGATTGGGAATTAGTATCCGTGTCTGATTCAGAAGACTTCAAAGTAACCATACAAAATCGCACTGCTACGAGTTTCCCTAATTCTTCGGTCATATACATTGAAGCAAATTATAGAGAGGGAGATGTAGTATTAATGTGTTCAAATCACGACATCAATTTTACATTAGTAGGTCCGAATGATTCATATACAAATCCTGAAATGGGATTCTCCTTAACATCGGTAAACCACAACACGCTTAAAATCCACTTTGAAGAAAACACATCGGATGAACCTGAAAAGTCTGACCAAATAACGATAACCAATTCTAATGGAGACGGTGTTTGTAATACATTCTTATTTATAAATAGGACGTTCGGTGAAACGAATCCGACCGAATAGCCGCGTCCTTTATCGCCCACTTATAGAGTCCGTAACTTCGCTGAAAAATCAGCAAGTTATGGACTTATCTTTTCCCGACCTTAATTTTAACTCCGTCGTTATCGACACCGTCGCTATGCTTTCAAGCATAGAAACGCTGCTCGGCTTCGAAGCTTGCGCAGCATTCACTGTCAATTCGGCTACCGTGTTCCGTGAGGCGAGGACAATCAGATACCTTTCGACTTGCTCGCGCTCGTCGAGAAAGACATGTCGAGGACTTCCTTCTCGATACGGAGATCTGACGCAAGAGCCGAGTGAGATTGTCTGGCAGATAAAAGCGCTGGTCGTAGGCTACCTGCGGTCGGGATCATTCAATTCGAGTAGGCTCGCGGATATTGTGAATTACATTTGGCTTAACGCTGAATCTTTTGAGGAATGGCATAAGTCGGAAACCGCAAAGTTGTTTGCCCCGCCAGTGTTCAGGAACGAAAAGAAAGCCTCCGGCTACTTCTTTTAATGGAATTTTGGAGGGTATTTTTGAAAACTCAAAATTATTCGTAAATTTGCACTATCAATCATTAAACTATTGAAGATAAATCAATTAACATAATTATCATTTTTAACTATACATACAAAAATGTCATTTATTCTGAACCTAAGGAGTTATGCATTTTATTTAACTCTCATTTTAACTATGAGCCTACCTTATAGCCAATATACAAATGCACAGCAGCTCTCAGATTTTATTGTATACGAAAGTAAAGAATTCAATGATATTAAAGGGTTTAATTATATATATATTGCTCTAATAAAAGAAAAGAATTCACCATCTTCGTTTAGAATCTGGATGGAATGGGATGCCGGTACTACTGGTGGACGGGGGAGTATTTCAAGATTAAATCATGTTTCAGTAGATGTAAAAGATGATCTCGGCTCTAGTGCAGGAGCATTTAAGACTGATGTCGTTTATTTTAAAAATATTGAAAATGACATGAAGTCTCATTCATTTAGTGACCCCAATATTTGTAAATATGTTTCATCTCTAATTAAGAAATATCCTACTAATGTAATTGAAAATGAAGTTTTAAATTCATTGACTTTATCTGTTGATGGGTGGCTTATACGGGATTCCAACACTTATAATTGGATAACTTCAGCGAAAAATACATTTTTACTAGACCGAGTTAATAGTCGACAAATTGGCTCTTGGAGCGCAGATCAAATTAACAGCAAATATAACGTATATGTTTTTGATAAAGATGGAAATAAGGAAGACTTTGAGTTAGTCTTGACAGACGGAGACATCTTACCAACGGTTAAAATAAAAGCGGTCGTAGGAGGTACGGCAAGGTTTAGTACGATTGATCATAAAATAAAAGATATAGACTTATATCAAATTAATATTGAAAAAGGAAAAGTTGGAGTGCATACGATATGTGATAAAGGTTTATGGGAATTCATAGTTTCGCTATATTACCATGAAAGGAATAATAACTCGATATCGACATTTAATGCTGATTATACATATGATTTCCTAGAATCAGGCGAAATTTATGTGACTAATGATAACCTGCAGTAAAAATACCACACAATGAACGACCAAGGGTCGTAACGATTCTATTGCTCTCTCTCACGCTTACAGGATTGGAATTGCACACCTCTTGATAAGTCGTGGCACGCCCATCAATGCCATATCCTACGGAATTGGCAGAAGCAGTGCAGATCCCAGCTAATTACCGGTGTCTCAATGCCTTGGGCGAGACTTCGTTTCATGAATTGTAGATTCATTGTTTGAAGTGTTTTGGTTTTTAATTATATTATTGATCTCGTTTTACATATAGCATTTATCGCTGGGGACTACGCCACAAACAAACTCAAGACCCTTTACGAACTTTGCTCGTTCTTCATCTCGGTCGCTCCGCAAGTGCCACAGGCGATTATGGGGTTAGTGGCGGAGGGTGATGAGGTGGTGATCGCTTCAGTTTTTGTCGGCCGAATAATAAACATGTTCTCATTATGCGTTTCAGGAATTTTGCTTAATCTCGCATTATAAATTTTGAACATGAACGAGATACAAGGACACAAAAAATTGGCTACTCTAATTAATCCGGTCAACTCGTATATCGTGTTCCGTGAGGAGGTGGATATTGAACGACCCGACCAAAAAGCCTCACTGAGCGATCAGAGAGGCTTTTACTTGCGTCAATCTCTGATTTTCCGTAATTTTGCATCACAAAAATTAAATATGACAATATCAAAGAAAGGCAAAGTCTTACTCAATTTTATAATTTTCATCTGCTTTACAGCTGTTTATGGAGCAATCATCGCTCTCATAAATAATTGGTTCCGTACTCATGGTATTGAAAAGGCATATATCACGCCTCTTCTTATTTTTTCTACCGTATTTGTATATTTGAAAGCATGGCAATGGCTATGCAGAAAACTGGATATATCTACATTAGACAAGAACTAATCCCTGTTTTTTCCCATAGAGTGCTTTACCGTACTTTCGCAGTACGATAAAGCACTTTTTTATGCCGACAAAACTCGACGAGGCGCATAAAAAAAGAGAACCGAAGTTCTCTTTTTTACGGAGCGACCGAGAGTCTTGCTTCGCAAGCGCCACAGGCGATTACGAACTCTGCTCGTTCTCATCTCGGCGCATAAAAAAAGAGAACCGAAGTTCTCTTTTTTGCGGAGCGACCGAGATTCGAACTCGGGATACCCTTTTGGGGTATACACGCTTTCCAGGCGTGCCTCTTCAGCCACTCGAGCACCGCTCCTTGTGTCTTGATAACAGCTGTCATCAGCTTTTGGTGGTGCAAATATATGAGATTTTTTTTGATTTACCGCTATTTGACTGCATTTATTTTCACCATTTCAAGCCTTATCCCACAGAATATACTATATATTAAACTGTTACACTACAAGCTGCGACAGTCTGTGTTCAAGTTCTGTGACTGAGAGGCGTGTGGTAAGCTGTCCGTGATGTGCAACAGATATAGCCCCGGTCTCTTCTGATACCACCACAGCAAAGGCGTCTGTAGCTTGAGATATGCCCAAAGCCGAACGATGGCGCAGGCCAAGATGGCGCGGCACAGTTGTGTCGTGGCTCACCGGTAATATACATCCCGCAGACTTTATACGGTCGTGAGCTATGATCATGGCTCCGTCATGCAACGGTGAGTTTTTGAAAAATATGTTTTCTATCAGCCGACTGTTTATCTCGGCATTGATTATGTCTCCTGATTGCTCATAGGATTCCAAAGGCATGCCTTGCTCGATTACTATCAGTGCACCGGTACGAGTTTTCGACATATTCATGCAGGCATATACAATGGGCATCATGTTGCGGTGTGAGTCGGCCTGACTGCCTGACGCTTTTCCCGACATAAATATTTTACGTATAAACCGCCATCGCTTTCTGTCGCCAAGCTGTACAAGAAAACGCTTGATCTGATCATTGAATAATATGACTATAACCAAAAGACCTATACTCATGAACTTGTCCAGAATAGTGCCTATCAGTTTCATGCTGAGTATCTGAGAGGCCACAAGCCACACCACTATAAATGCAAGCACACCATAAAAGATGTTGATACTACCGCTCTCTTTCATGAGACGGTAGATATAGAATATAAGCAGTGCCGTAATGGCTATGTCGCAAATATCAAGTAATGAGATGTCCATGTATGTAGTAGGTTATAAACACATATGTGTGTGTGAATATATATCAACAGCTTCTCTGGCAGCACGCACATCATGGACTCTGAGAATAGAGGCTCCTGCGGCAAGAGCCAACGTATTGACAACCGTAGTCCCATTGAGAGCCTGCTGCGGTGTGATATCGAGCAGACGTGTTATCATAGACTTTCGCGACACTCCCACAAGCACTGGCAGTCCGAATACATGTACTATGTGCGACAGATCATGCAGCATGCGATAGTTCTGATCGAGCGTCTTGCTGAAGCCAAATCCCGGATCAACGATTATGTCGTTTATCCCGAGTTTGCGTGCCCGCTCCACCGATGCCGAAAGTTCACGCACCACACCCACTGTCACGCCTTCATCGTACTGACAGAGCGATTGCATTGTGGCTGGTGTACCACGCATATGCATCAGTATGTACGGAACTTTCATACGAGCCACTTCCGGCAACATCTCCGAGTCGAGATTGCCTCCGGATATATCGTTGACAATGTCAACGCCAAGTTCCTCGACAGCCACACGTGCCACAGACGCGCGAAATGTATCCACCGATAAAGGCACTCCCGGAGCAGCCTCACGCACCAGTCTCACACCGTGACGCAGTCGGGCTATCTCTTCCTCAGCCGACACTTCCGATGCTCCGGGTCGTGAAGAATAAGCTCCTATATCGAGCATATCCGCACCATCGGCCACCATTGCCGCCACGCGTCCGGTAATATCGTCGGCATGCACAACCCTTGAGCGTTCATAAAACGAGTCGGGAGTGATATTTACGATACCCATCACCTGAGGTTTGTCAATACAGACAAGACGCCCCTGGATATTGATGGTAAATGGCCGGAAATGAGTCATGGATATATGATGTTTTATTACTGCGAATTTAGGGAGAATTAGCGTGATATACAAATTTAGTCGCTCCGACTTTGCTATTGCCGGTCGACAGGTGCTACCGGACGATCGAGCGGACTACTGCGCTGCGGCAGACTTTTCGGCTCCGACTTCCGGGCTTTTCTACGCGAAGATACCATTGAGGCGCTATCGCCATCGGCCTTACGACGCCTACCGCCACGGCGTCGATGAGCGGCGGCTGAGTCTGTACGTGTCGTTACTTTCACCGGCTCCGGCGGAAGCAGCGACGATGGCGGGGGTGCATAATGATGCTTACCGGCAAGCCACGCCATAGCCACAACTATCAAAGTCATCAATGCAACCAGCACGATGGCTCCGCGACGCTCACCTGAAGAAAATCGTCCCATCACCTTATAAAATAAGACACCAGCACCACACATATAAGCAACGGCGCGATATATCGTACGACAAACAGCACCGGAACATATAGACGCGACCTGACAGTACCAAAGTTGGTAAGCTGATCCTTAAACATTCCCTTGGGCGCAAACCATCCCATATACACACACAGGAATATAGATCCTATTGGCAGCATGAGATTGGTGGCCACATTATCGAGAAGATCGAAAATATTCATGCCGCACACAAGCACATCGCTCCACGGCCCCATCGACAGGGAACACACCGTACTCAGAGCGAACAAGGGCAAAAGCACTATCAGACATGACTTCACACGTCCGATCTTGAATTTGTCGCTGATAAATGCTACTGTTACCTCGGCTATGGATATGGTTGAAGTAAGAGCTGCCAATGTGAGCAACAGGAAAAACAGGATGGCCCACAACTGCGTGGCCGGAAGCTGCGCAAACACCTCCGGAAGAGTAACGAACACCAGAGTGGCTCCCTGCATGCCCTCTCCTGAAAGCCCAAATGTGGTGACTGCCGGAAATATTATAAGTCCCATCATCACCGCTACAAGCAGATCAAGCAGCGACACCACCACAGAAGTCTGCACCAAACGAGTATCTTTCGGATAATATGCGGCATAGGTTATCAATATACCCATACCGAGACTAAGCGAAAAGAATGCCTGCCCCAACGCATTGACCACGACTCCCGGAGTGATCTTACTGAAATCGGGATGCAGGAAATAATCCAGTCCGGCCGATGCCCCCGGCAATGAGAGACTGACTACGGCAAACAGCACCAGAATGACAAACAGCAGCGGCATTGCCACATTAGACATCCGTTCGATACCCTTGCGCACACCGGCTATGAGCACCACTATGTTTATCAATATCATCATATAAGTATTTACCAACGGATTTACACTGTCGGTAATAAAACTGTCCATCTTGGCGGCATAGTGGGAATGCAGACCGGTCTCACCCGATATCGGGTCAAGCAATCCGCCTGATATCGACTGAAGCAGATATTCAAATGTCCATCCGGCTACAACCATATAGAAACACAATATCATATAGCTCGCAAGCACAGCCAGGCCACCCACCGCTTTCCATGGACGTGCAGCACCGACCTTGCCGAACGCACCCACGGCATCGCTCTGTCCGGCACGTCCGAGAGCAAACTCACTTAACATCACCGGTATGCCGAGCAGCAGCACACACGCCACATAGACCAACAGGAAAGCCGCGCCGCCGTTGGCCTGTACTTCGGCCGGAAAACGCCACACATTGCCCAGCCCTACTGCTGAACCAACCGTTGCAGCAATCATACCTATCTTCGAAGCAAATTGAATTTTTGAAGCCATATCTACAAATATATTCGGATTATTGCAAGCAAATTTAATCATTTTCAGATTCACCTGACAGCATTTAGCCTTAAAATTAGTATTTTTGCAATCAATGAATTCAACCCGCATACTCACCGACATGGTCAGTCGCATACCACGATGGTCACTGACCGTTGCGATAGTCATAACCATCGCCATTCTTACCCTCATGCCGAGCGATGAGATGCCCGATGCCATGCCATGGCCTCATTTCGACAAGGTAGCCCACGCTATGATGTTTGGAGCACTGGCCACCGTGCTTGTGTTTGACACATGCCGGCATCGGCCAAAAGTGAGGTTGCGTCCGGCAATAACGTCAATGGTGATATCTATCCTCATCGGCGGGTTCATCGAGATACTTCAGCAACACATGCAGATGGGACGCAGCGGCGATGTAGCCGATTTTGCCGCCGATGCCGCAGGAGCCATAATCATGCCTCTGATATTAATACCTGTTATCAATTACATCTTACGATATATCAATGACAAATCTACTGACTCTACACGACCATAACAGCCCCATACCTTCGATAATAAAAGAACTGTACCACTCATCATTCCCGCCTGAAGAGCGCAGAGAGTGGGGCGACATCGAATCCCGCGTCGCCGACCCGTCGTCACCACTGCGGCTCTCTCTCATCACATACGAAGGCAATGTGTGCGGATTCATCACATGGTGGCAGCTTAAAGGTATAATCTATGTGGAACATTTTGCCGTTTCGCCTTCCACTCGCGGCAATGGCATAGGAGCTGCTGCCATCACAGAGTTTGTCGGACTTATGTCGCACCCCGTGGTGCTCGAAGTAGAACTGCCGGGAGCCAACGATATGGCCGATCGGCGTATTCGATTCTACGAACGATGTGGCTTTACAGCCCACCGTTCGTTCAGCTACACACAGCCGCCTTATGGCCTCGGACTTCCGCCCGTGCCACTTATGCTGATGACAGCTGGCACAGACTCCGGCATAGACACTGCCGATGCCGCATCACAGCTTCACCATACGGTCTACGGCGTGAAATAATCGTCAGAAAATCGGAAACGAAGATGGCGTGTCAATATATTTGCTTCTAAATTCCATATCGGACATAATGAGCATCATTATGCCCTGTACGAACATGACTACACCCCAAAGTCCGCATGATACCAACGATAACAATATGGTGAATATACCGGCCCGAGTCTTGCCCATCAAAAAGTAATGTATGCCGAGCGTTCCTATCAGAATGGCCAGTACACCGCACAATATCCGCTTCGACTCCGCATCTGAATACGATGGATTCATGTACATTTGATTCCGATACTCATACATCACCTCCGGATACTTATATAGTATAGCGGCTTCCACTCGATGCCGTCGACACTTACCGAAGTCTGTTCATCGATATTGTAGGACACCAGTTGACGTGCTGTCATCGGACCTACAATCTCACCGTTCACTATCAGATAATTATTCCATACGTTTTGATATTTCGAATATATATTTAACGCCTCAAAGCAGCATTATTATATAAGAACTTAATTTTTCATGAATTTCTTCTCCCATACGAATTATTATTACAATACCGAGATCTTAGTGGCAAAAAGAATATTTCAACATCGATACACCATTAAGGATTGCCGCCGAGGGTGGCTCTGGCATCTCTCGGTGGTGTTGGATTTTAATGGCCAGCATATTCGTTAGACGAAACGCGCTAAATCCATGAAGCATTGAAATATCATTAAAATCAGTAATTTTGTATTATGAAGAAGATCACTAAGCTAAAAATATGCGACTGGAATCTGCTTATTCTTACAATAGCTATACTAATTTCCGGCGTACAACTTGAAGCAACCCATAGCAATGGACTAACATCAGTGTGGATTCACATCATCGTCGGATTACTGTTCATTGGCATGGCCGTATATCACATATTACTGCATTTCGGATTTTGCAACTGGTTCGTAAAATTTCACAATTTAAAGAGCCAATTTACACGCATTCTTTGGTGGATTTCATTGCTTACACTGATTACCGGGATAATTGCCTTAATACATTGGTTGGCTACATTCAATCATGCGCCCATAGGCGGAGTACATGGAAAGTTAGGATTCCTGATGATTTTTCTTTTGACAGGACACATTATAAAGAGAATCAAGTTTTTCATGCGTAAATAAAAATATCCAATACACCTATCCTTCATTGCCACGGTAGGTTTATGATACACCGTAAACAGACAAGGTCATGGATTTACGGTGTTTATTTCAAGATTGCTGATGAACCGCCGGATTGTTCTCCAACTTCGTTACTTCTATGAACTTTTTTACCATATCCGAATGTATATGTTATTGATAGGTTGAGCCGCCGATGATAATATGTGCCTCCCTGAAACATAGTGTCCGAATATATCGAGCCATTTAAGGTCTGTGTCGAAGCAAGCCAATCATCTCTGAACATATTTGCAATATAAAATTTTTTCTTTTCATCCACATGATGCAAAGATAGCGAAATATCAGGGTTGCAGACAAAATGATGACTCCCGACATCACTGCCGGGAGCTTGCCACTTCGTATGATAAAGCAGCCTGTTATTTCAGAATACCGGAAGACGCTCCTGACTGTTTGGATATATCATTGCCTTGTTTGATTTGTTTACCAAAACCCAATGTATAGGTTACAGAAATTTGAACAAAAGCATGACCTGATGCATTACTGATCCATTTATTGACCGAATAATGGTCGCTATGCATCGTGTCATGTGATGATTTCCAGTTCCATCTTTGAAGATTCTGAGCAGTCAGCCTCACATTCCATGAGGCATTGCTCCATCCGGCCTGCACAACAAATATATCTTTGTTTTTAGTCCAAATCCCCGACATGGAATTGTAATTATCGGTGGCGTTTTCTGAATTATACGATATGGCAAAATTGAAAGCGCCCAAATAGTAAAGTGCCTGAAGATAAAAAATTATATACGAACGATCAACATTATATGGCAATCCGTTGTGAACGAAAAGCTGTGCCAATTGTCCTGAAAAATAAAGTTTACCATCCATACAATTTGCAGTGGCATTTATACCATAGTTGTAATGGCCGAACCGACCGATCGGTTGCCGTATAGTCCTTATTATCCCTTGCGAAGTAGCTTCATACACAAAAGCCGCTCTATGACCGACAAGCCAAGTATTAGCGAATACTGTCATGTTGAATTTATTTGATGGAATAAAAGTATAGTTAATACCTATGTCATAACTCCTGTGTGATTTCAACTTTGGATTTCCTGTATGCCATAGAAATGGTGATACCTGTATGATGTTTTCGCTTTTATAGTTGGATGAAGGCGGCCATACTGAATAATGGAACACTGCTCCGAATGAATTTCGCCTGTTTGGCACAAAGCGCAATGACGCATCGGCATACGGATAGTCTGATACCGTCTTATTGTCATTGAGTTCCGTCGACAACCAGTTCCAACCAAAGCCCAATGAAGCAGATAACTTGGTATCTGTAAAGTTATATGTAGCACCAATCTGCCCGAACTTTGTCGTTGAATTATCGAGTGCATCAACCGAGCCAGAATAGTGGGTGCGATTATGTTCATACAAGCCTCTGACGTGTGCCATAAAAGAATGTTTTTCAGAGAGTGATTGGTTGTAATTCAATCCGACATTCCCTTTATGGGTGTTGTCTCTCGCACTATTATATATAGGAGCAATCTCTGACTCAATATGTTGAGAACTCTGGTTGGTATTCGAATATGAATAACTGATGGATGCCGCCAATGAGTTGTCAGCCGGCAGGCTGAAATAATAATATCCATTATATCCGAGATATTTTGCTTTCGAATCAGAGGCCGTATTATAATCGGATTGTACAGAATGATTATCCGTATATTTCACCACACCCGCATTGTCATGATGAGGCGTGTCGTCAAGTCCGACCGAAATCTGACTGTTGGCAGTAATTTTATCGCCAGAATACAACACTCTGAGACTCGTCTCATAGTTATGTCTGCGATATTTGGATGTTTTTGTTAAGGATTCTCGTTGGAAACATTCAAAACCACCCGCATCATCAGGCAACCGGAATGTCTCAGTCTGATCCGCCCCGAAATGATTATTGGACATATAATAACCATATCCCATTATATCGTAAGTCATCTTGTCTTTCATAAACCGGGCATTACCTTGCACGAATCCGGAATTGGCTATAAAATTTTCAGTAGCCAACGCTTTTACATATCCGCCATACTCATATTTGATCATCCTGAAATTGATAACGTTTCTATTTCCCAGAAATCTTGGATCTGACGGACATTCAAGATATTCGACACTTTTGACATCTGACATCCTCATCATTTTCAGATCATTTTCCGATGCCGGCACAAAATCTATGTAGAATGCCACAGGCTGACCGGAAGATGTTGTGACATCAGAAGCTCCCAGCCTTGCATTAAGTTGAGGAATCGCCATTCGGGCAAGCAGATCTGTTGCTGTCTGGGAGGCGTTTTTCTGGCGCGGGGTAGGTCTATAAATGCTTTTATCGGATAGCAATGACGCATTGTCGGCCTCAACATTCACGGCCTTTAATCGCACCGGCAATTCGTTCATTCTTATTGTACCGACAACAAAAGACTCACAATCCTTGTACGCAGGCACATATCCCAGACAAGTGAGTTTGGCAATTACCCCCGGACGATCGCACGGTATGGAGAAGCGACCTGACTCATCGGTTATGCCGTAGGTCACAACCGTTGAATCTTTCGGAGCAAGCAGCATCACTGTTGCAGCCACTACCGGCTCATTGTCAGTGCCTACGGCGCGTCCTGTGTAGCAAAACTTTCCATGCTGAAGAGCTTCTATGTAGTAATTTCCGTCTTTCTCAATAATCGAGACTGGATTGAGTCCTATAGTGCTGCGCAATGCATCGTAGACATCATCGGTATGCACTGTTGCAGATGTTTTGTAACTGTCGAGTTCCTTGTAGATAAAGGATATATTGACTTCTGGATGATCTTTACTGATTCTGACGATTGCCTCCGACACAGGTGTATTGTCAAATGAATAGTAGTATCTGTCGGCATTGGCTGAGATGAATGTCACCACAGCCATAATTATGGTAAGTATGGTGCGCATTTTCAGTCAATATTTAATATAATGCCGTCTTGGCTGATGTTGATCTGCTCAAATGTATTGAGCTGTGACACCACTTCGTCGAGCGACAATGAAGGATCGAACTTATAGTACAGGTGAAGTGACGCCACGTCTTTGTTGTTGAAACATACTTTTACCCCATAAGCCCTGGCAATAGCAGCCATTATAGTATCGAGAGTTTCATCTTCAAACGTCACCGGAATCAAATCAATGCTGACGCTATCAGGCTCTGCCGACACTGAGCTCGTCGGCACCGACATAGCAGGTGCCATGTCAGCCACCTCGTCGACTGCCATCGTAGCAGTACTACTGTCGGTCACGGCCAATGTAAATGCAATGCCTGCTGCGACAGCAACAACCGAAGTGCCAATTATGGCGATGATCGAAGCAGCCCGACTGCCGGGCCATGCAAAAATCCGCCGCGAACGTACGGCACGGTTCTGCGCAAATGTCTCCCACTCGGCGTCGACATCAATCACTTTTTCAACCTTTATTACCGAATCGACTTTGCATAGAAGATTGTAGATGTCCCTGCACTCATGGTCGGACAATATCTCGGCCAAACGCTCCGATGTGTAATTGTCGGGGTGCTCGATTATATCAAGTACAATATCGTATTTATCCATTTTCGTTGAGCTTTTTACGGATGATTTTCAGGGCATGACTCAGGTGACGATATACGGCAGTCTCGCTTATTTCCATTGTTGCCGCAACGCTTGCAAAGGGAAGTCCGTCGGAAAAACGCAATCCCAGGACACGTCGTGCCTGCGGAGATATCTCATTTCTAATAATCTCCTGAATCCTCGCCATAGTTTCCTCATCAGGCCAGTCATCGCTGTCATATTCCTCATTTTCGAGAAAATAGAAGCAATGAATTCGCTTATGAATCTCGCAATCCCGGATATAGTTGAGACATCGGTTGCGCACGGCAGCCGTGAGATATGCCCCGGAAACGAGTATCCCGGGAGTATCTTCAATCAATTTAGCAAACACATCGTGAACTATATCGCGCGCAAGATCACAGTCGTGCAGAATCGCCGCGGCCTGCCGGTACATCTGCGCGTAATGTGCTTTGAAAAGCTGCTCTATGTCGGTTTGATTCGTCATACACCAATAAGACACACAACATCCGTAAAACTCAACTCCGGCAATATAAAATTTTTTCTTTTCGTCTGCATGACGCAAAGATAGCGAAATATCCGGGTTGCAGATAAAATGAAGACTCCCGACATCACTGCCGGGAGCCTCCGATTGTACTACAAGCTGTTATTCCTTAGCGTAATTCACTAATTATAATGCCAATTAATACGGATATCAAATGCCGATACTCCGGAACTTTTTTCAGGGCATATACTCAGCCTATCGCCACGCATCGACACTTTCGCTTCCTGAAATGCCTCTAAAGTGCCCTCATCTATGGTCACGAATAAAAAACTTTTCATATCATAATCGCGCTATATTATTATCATTCATTGCCTTATAAATGCTCTGCGACTCCGTGCATATTTACCTGAATACGATTTTTACCGTCGTAGAGTTGGCGCATGAATGCATTGAAGTCGTCAAGTGTGAGTGTTTCAATCGCAGCACGGTGATCAGTGATGAAATCCTTGCCCAGAAGTTCATGTAATCGAATATTATTGTGCCAATAAGCATTGGTACGTATTCCATTCTCGTATTGTGACAGCAACGCACCCTTAACACGATTAAATTGGTCAGCCGTAGCTCCGTCCCGCAACAGATTCACAATAATTTCGTCGGCCAGTTCAAGCATCCGTGCCGACTGCTCATCGTTGGTCTTAAGGAAATACACCAGATTCCATTTATTATTGTTTACGTCATAATACGAATAAACCATAGGACTGTAAACACCACCCTCTTTCTCCCGCAGAATCTCATTGTAGATTATGTCTACCACATCGCCTACCAATGAGGTGCGTACATGATTCTGTATGTTGTTTTCGACATTTGAGCCACTATAAAAACCATATAGCCAGTCGGCCGGCGCTGCCATGCCAATCGTGAAATTATCCACTATATTTCCCTCGGCGGTATTGATCGGAGTAATCGGTTCCGAATCGGCCTTGTGCCCTGATGGTAATGACGCCACATATTTCTCCAACAGAGGCCTGAGTGTGTCGACATCCACATTGCCGGTAAAAAGGAATGTATAGTCGGCCGGATCAGACACTGATTCTTTATAAAGTTGCAGCATACGGTTGTAGTCGGCACTCTTCACCACATCGGCTGTGACAGTGGCCTGCATCGGATTTCCGGCATAAAGAGCATTGTTTTTATGACATTCAAATATAAATTCAGGTGATTTCTCGGCGGCTTCCAGTTGTGGTATGATCTTTGACATGTGATTGCTGTAATTTTCCTCATTAGGATTTATTTCGGTGAACGCCGTGTGTATTAGTTCAAACAGCGTCGGCAGGTCTTTGACAGATGCTGTCCCTTTGAGATTGTCGGATACCTGTCCGAAAATATATTCCAATGATACGTTTTTACCTGTCAGATAGCGCATGATGGCTTTATTGTCAAACGGCCCCATATCGGACAGAGCCACAGCGCTACCGATCATAAGCATATTGGTAGCATCGGCTGTGGAGCGTGACATCTTGCCTCCTTTTCTGAATGCCTGAAATATTATCTCGTCTTTCTTGTAATCCGTCGGTTTTACTATCACTTTCACGCCATTGGACAAATACAGCTCAATAGTGCCGAATTTCCCCTCATCAGTCTTAACGATCTTACCCTCTGCCGGCAACGACGCTATGAGAGGTACGGCAATAGTGTCATCGACATAAGCCTCATATTTACGGTCGAGCACTTTGCTGATCACGTCAAGAGTCTGCCGCCGGGTAGGAAGTTCCTTGCCGGCCTTTTTCTGCTGCTGTATGAGGATTACGCGGTTTGACGGAGTGATAAGCTGCGACACCGCCTGATTATATACCTCGACAGGAATCCGCGTCATGACATTGTTGAAGAAATCACGCTCTGCCTCAACACCCATTGCAGGAACATTGTCCTTGAATGCGTTTATCAGTTCCTTGGCAAGTACAGATGTTTCAGTATTGTCGCGCTCATTGTAACGCTTCTCATAGCGAGACTTCACTTCCTCTATCGCCCGCTCCAGTTCCGATTGGGTAAAACCGGTGCGACAGGCTCTGACCACCACCTGAAAAGCATCTTCAAACGCATCGAGTTCATCATCTTTGGCAATAGCGGACACATTGAATATTTGTTTGGTCTTGGATGGATACATTTCTGCAAAATACACACCGGCGTTGGCGTATCGACAATCGTCGTCAAACCGATGTTCGTACAGCCGGGTATTGATCATGTCGGTTATAATATTCTGTACCATGGTATTGACCAACGCCACATCCGTGTTACGGTACTCCATAGGCATCATATCTGATTTTATCTGAAAATCCACGCGTCCTGTTTTCACCTCCGGATCCTCGAAAGCAAAAAACAGAGGCGCGTCATTGTCACTGACCCGTACATAATCGCGCGGAGCAGCATTTTCGGGCATAGGTATGTCAGAAAACATCTCAATCACCTTTTTCTCCATCTCTTCCGCATTAAAATCGCCCACCACAATTATGCCCTGCTGATCCGGGCGATACCACTTGTGGTAATAGTCGCGGAGCGCGTCATACGGAAAATTCATCACCACATCCATAGTGCCGATGGGTGTGAGCTGATACTGAGGCTCAGAAAAGATAACGGGAGCCATAGCCACACGGAAACGATAGTGCGGATCATTGCGCATACGCCATTCTTCCTGAATCACTTTACGCTCGGCATCTATCTCTTCATCCTCAAGCAGAAGATCACAGCTCCAGTCGCGTAATGCAAGAAGCACACTGTCTACCAATGCCGGCCTGTCCATGGGTACATTGTCGATATTGTACACCGTCTCCTCATAGTCGGTGTAGGCATTAATATCCGCACCGAAACGTATACCGTTAGCTTCAAGATAGCGCAGCATCGAATCGCCGGGATAATGCTTTGTGCCATTGAAGGCCATGTGTTCGAGAAAGTGAGCAAGTCCATATTGTTCGGGCGTTTCGAGTGCCGACCCCACTTTCTGCGCGATATAAAAATTGGCTCGATTGCGGGGATGCTCATTATGCAGTACATAGTATGTCAATCCGTTGGGAAGTACACCGTGTCGGACTGCCGGATTGAGCGGAAGCGGCTGCTGTGCGCCGGCCATCAATATGCCTATAAGCATCATGGCCAATGATAGGAATTTTCTGATCATATTCATATTGTGTTTTTAGATTACTCCGAGCCATATAGTGAATAATATGACGGATTTTGCAACGCAAATTTACCGATAGTAGCGATGCGCACAAATTACAGCACCTTACATAGACAAGTGCAAGATGCTGATATTCAACATGAGCAGATAATTATTTCTAACAATGCCTAACAGAATGGCCGTTCAAGCAAAATATTCGAGATATTTAGCTTTCAGTGAAGAATCGCTCTTTGAAATTGTAGATTTCAGACGCGATTTATACACATAGATGTTGCGTAATTCCGTATTGGTGAAAACACTGATGGATGGCAGCGAGAACCCGCAGAACAGATATAAAGCAAGTTTGTATTGCGATGCAGAAAGTTTTGGAAAGTCTGTTCTGAATTTTTCCATGAGATTGTCGTTATACCCGTTAACTATATCCGTCAACTCTTGTATGGCTTCCTTGCTGCCGAAATTAGATATAGCAGCCTTAACGTCTGAATAAAGCCTTTTCTGTTCCTGCCCGGTATCCTTGCACTCGAAATATGTGGCTGCAAGGCCGTCAAGCAAATTGAAACGTGTATGAAAAAGTTCGGATATTCCGGCCGACATAACCTTATTGATGCGGTCTTTTTCAAAAAGATTGTCCTGCATTGCCCGAATTTTCAGAAGGTCATTTTCATGCTCAAGTCTCAGCAACCGGTTTCGCTTTTTAAGGAATATGTACACAGCAACTCCAGTTACAACCGTCAATACAGCTATCAATACAGCCAAATTGGTGCGGTTACGGGCCTCCGATGCCTCAACCCATGCCTGTCTTGTAGCCGAATCGTATTTTACATTCAGTGCCAGACTGCTCTCTTCCAGCTTTTTATCATCCAATATCTTGCCGTATGCTACCTCCCGCAAGCTGTCGATCCTCGCAAGATCATGTCTACGGCCCATCTTTTCGAGTATATCATGCTCCACATTGCGACAAAGATATTCATCGGTGTTATTGTGAGGCAGATTGTTGGCCTTCTGAATAAGCATATATGCGCTGTCAAGTTCATTTATACGCCAATATGCATGAGCCCAATGGGCAAGAATATTGGATGTGACCTCCTCACCGTCATACAGCGAATGCCAGATTGTTATGGCTCTCTCGGTCTGCCCGTCAGTGTCATAACTTCTTGCCAGCTGCTCAAGAAAAAATCGCTTATAGCTTTCGGAAGCATTGGCCATAACCTCCGGCTGCATAGCCAATAGTGAGTCAAGCATTGTTTTATAATCTCTACCGGCGCTATAAGCTCCGACAATAGCCATTCGGGCATCACGTACCAGAGTGGGACAGTTCAATTCACGAAAAATACCTGCCGCCTTATCGGCATAATATTTGCTTACCATACCGTTGAATCCCTGTTCATAGACATTGGCCAACTGAAGGTAGATTATGCCGAGATCAAACTTATCGTCGATCTGAACAGCCAGAAACTCCGCATCTTTCAGCAATCCGATACGCTCTACCGGATTGCCCTCTTGATTAGCTTTGGAGGCTTTAAGTATCAGCCACTTCACCTCATCGCGATTGAATTTACCGCTAATCATCTCATCGACTCTCGCAATATTGGCCGAATCAAGCCTGATAAAACTTCCATGTATCAGATGCACATAACCATACAGCAATTCCTGACGTAGCCGCTGCGTTTCCGACATAGCGGCCGTATCCAGTTCAAGCAGTACGGCTACAGCCGAATCCGGATGTTCAGCCATAAGCCCCTCGACTGATTCCAACTGCACTTCAGTCTCGCGGCCGCCATTGCATCCGGCGAAAACAAGGAAGATAACGATGAAAGTGAGCATCAATCGGTTCATATAAAGATACTGCCAATAAATATATACATATTATGTGTGATGCAAATATGCAAAAAGGTTTTGATATAAAATCCGTAATACGCATATATTATATTGCCGTATACCGGTTGCTACAACCGATTCATCTCAGATTCTGCCGCTGCTCCACCCTTATAATGGCTTTTGCGCGGCTGAAAATTATAGCTGATGTTGAGCGAAATACCACGATGGTCGTAACTCTGACGCTTATCGACAAACACGCCGCAGGTATTCATAGTCCAGTCGTTGTTGGCAGTATTGAATATGTCTGTTGCCGATAACTTTACGGCCAATGTTTTTGACAGAAACTTCTTACCGACCGAAGCATCCATAGTAAACCACGTTGTGCCGAAACGATTGGTGTGCATGTCGCCTTTAGTGCGTCCGCAGATATTGGCAGTTATCATCCATCCGTGAGGCAACGAAAACACATTGTCGAAGTAATAGGAAAATATGGGTCGGTCATATCGAGTGTCGGTAAATCCGAGCCACTGACGGTACATTCCGACCGTGACATTTGGCGTCCAGCGATGCACAGGTTTACTCCAGACAAGATATAGACTGAGAGCTGAAACGTCAATATTTACAGGGTGCATGAGTAATTGCAGATTGTTGGCAGGATATATTTGCTTTACAAACGCATAGGTGTCGAGTGAACGGGTGTAATCTGCTTGAAGCATGAAGCCTTTCCACATTCCGAACAGCTGAACATCATGCATTCTCTCATCACGAAGCCCCGGATTGCCGCCCTCGATTTCGTGCAGACCAGTATAATAGAGTGAACCCGTAAGTTGTGAGTATGGAGGTTTGACCATACTCATATCTCGCACCTGCCGAAAGGGAAAACTTTCCGAACATACGCGACCATGACGCAAACAACGCTGCCGATGTCTGCCTGGCATCAGTAAAAGACGATGGGATATATTCGCTTACGTCGGTATTCAGCATGCGGTAGTCAAGAGAAGTCTGCGTGTAACTGTCTTGCGTACCAACGGTAAATTCTCCATTCCACAGAGGGAAATTCATATATAGTTTTCCAGCCCAAAGGGTCGATTCCCGTTCATCTGTCGAGTTAACGGCAGGGGTAGCCGTTTCCGGATATGTGGTTGCGACATTATTACTTTCATTTGACCTGCGGAAATCGCCGTCAAAATGAAGAAGATACTTGTCGGCAAAAGTGTTTTCATAATAGAGTGACACAAGATGGCTGTGCGCTCTGATACGCTTGTCAATAACACTACTAAAAGCCGGATTGTTGTCAAGACATTCCGAGCCGGAGTTGTTAAAATCGCCACGTTCGGGATTATAACGGTAATATGCGCCAAACGATTGTGCTCCCTGTGAATAATTAAAGCCGCCCTTTATGACACCGGTTGTCGTTGGGGAAGAAATGTTTTGACTGCTACCGACAACCGTTTCCTCCCAGTTATATACAAGCGTGTTTGTGGTTGTGCCTTTAATCAGTGAATTATAGTGCCTTATCGTTCCGTTGGCAAATAACTCCCAGCTGCCGACTCGATAACTTAGGGCAAGGTAATCCATAACTGACCATTTGCGGCGGCATTCAAGTAGGAACTGGTCGGTAAGCGACAGTCCCTTCACGAAATTACGCCGTGTCGTGATTTTGAGAACCGCGCCTGTTGTACTTTCGTAAGCAGAACCGGGAGCCATGAGTAATTCCACTTTTTTCAGATTCGTTGAAAGTATCTGCTGTAATTCCAGGTCATCTCGCATCGGCCTGCCGTCGATATATATTTCAACATTACTCTTGCCTGTAATGCTTACAGTATTGTCCTGAACATTTATCATGGGCAATTGCGCGAGTACGTCGAGGGCATTGCCAATATCAGCGAGATTAGTTCCCGGAATAATTGACACAAGCGTTGTGCCGACAAGTTTTGTGGCCGGTTGCCGTGATGTCACGATTACTTCCTGCAACTCGCGTGTGAGGCTGTCTGTCATTTCCAGATTCTGTGCCCGCCCAATCTCTATGGCAAGTAACACGGACATAATTGCGATGAGTACTTTTGTGTTCATGTGAGCTGTTTTTGAGGCAAAATTACTCACTCAGGCCGTTCCAATCCAAAATATCGGCCTGACAGCAGACAAGCTAACAACCTAAAATAAAGCCGAATACATCAAGTCCTCTAAAAAAGTCTGACAACCTGACAAAATATGTCAGAAAACGGCCATTACATCGGGGCAGGCAGGCGCCACCAACTCCCGCATACGGGATTTCAGTCGAGATTTGCGCTTATACACCACATCGACCGATTCGCCGATAAGCAGGCTTATAGTGCGAGTAGAAAGCCGGCTTGCAAGATACACCAGCAACTGATATTCCTCCGGTTTCATATCCGGATAGTTGCCCCTGACCTTCACGAGAAGATTGCCACAGCAGTCATTTACCACCTGCTCCATCTCATGGAACGAGTCGGTTCGTACCGATTCGATTTCACATTTCACCTTGTTGACCAAAGCTTTTCGCTCCGTCTTTGTGCCCTGCGACTCATAGTAAGTCTGACATAGCGAATCTATGAGCGCAAAACGAGTTTCAAGCAATCCTCGCAGTTTATCTTCCAGTCTGTCAACATCACCACGGCTCGCATCAATCCGATTTTTTAAACCGGATGCCTCTGCCATAAGAGTCTCGTTCTGTAATGACTGCAACTTCATGCGCTGACGCATCCATATTATTGTCGCAACTGCCACAAAAAGTATCACAATCCCTACAAACATATACACCCGGCGATTTACCCGCTCTTTATATAGCAGAAACTCCTTTTCTTTCTGGATATACAAAGCCGTGGCAAGGGCATCCGAATCGCCCGATGAACATATAAGCGTTTTCAGAGTCGTAGCTTTGTGATATTCATCTGCATGATTATGTCGGCCATAATAGTCGATGGCTATGTTTACTATGGTATCGGTAGGCGCCGAAATCCTGTTTGCCGCCATTGCCTCACTATATAAGAGAGCCCACCGTGCCATTGTCGCAGAGTCTTGAAATTCCGAGACATCAACATCGTTGAGCATGGAAAGAGCTGCTGACGGGTCATCAGGCAACACACGCTGCGCTTCATCAAGTGCTTTCGTCTGTACTGACGAAAATCCACAGCCCGTCACTACTATCAGAAGCACTATGTATAGCAAATTACGCATGATGCAAAATTAGCAATAAAATTTCAGACATTATTACTAATCAATAAAATTTAAGCCCCGGCATCACTGCCGGGAACTTGATTGCAATAAGCGGTATGCTCCTGTTTTTCTTTATATTATTACCTGTTGTCTTTGGTTTCGCGATAGTCTTGTATGCCATCCACTACGTTTACGTCAACTTGTTTGCCTCCTGAAAAGTTCCAAGTAAGCGACAGCCCTACATACTGGACAGGCGTTGTGTACTTATACGACACTTTGTTCATACCTACCTGTCTGTCAAGTTTTCGTCGATTACCAATAGGGGTAAATTCAACAGCAACCTGAAGATTGTCTTTTAGAAATGACTTATATATTTGTCCGTTGACGCTGTAAACCGCATGATATGTACGGTCGAGGGTCTTGTATGTAGGCTCGAAATTCACATTGAGCATACCGCCCCATCCGTTGGAAAACCTGAAATTGTTGTTGAAATAGAAATATTCCTTTAACCGCGTTTTGCCATAATGAATATTTGCGAGGGTAGTATTTTCCGGCGTTATCTCAATGCGGCCTGAAAGTTTGAATTTCCACCATTTCACGGGAGATTCTATCCATTCGGCACCGAAGCCCCATACTCCCTGACCGGAGATATTTACCGGCTTTGTATAGAATACATCCGGATTTTCTGCGCTCTGGAATGTCTGCCAATATATGCGGTCGTGAGAATGTGCATATAATGCTGTGATATTAACCTTATTCCTGAACAAAGACAAACCTGCCATAATCATGTCTGCCGACTGAGCTTTAAGATTTGGATTGCCTACCGTGTAATTGTACGGGTCATCCCAGTTGACTACCGATGAAATCGCAGTATATGGAATATCGTTCAATGTTCGCTTGTAGTTCAACATTACGGCATGATTCATTCTCGCCCCGAAAGGCATCATTACCTGAACGGTAGGATTTATCGCCCATTGTGTATTGTGACTCTTTACGTCAGCCTGTTTGTCATGATAGACTATTCTATTAAGTTGCCAGTTTATGCCGGCACTATAACGCAGTTTCCAGACCATACCTTGCGCAGAGGCATATACTATTGGAGTGAAGCCGTTTGTACCTGTAGGTATGGAACTTACACTGAATCGGTCACTTTCAATAGTGGCGGAAGGCGTGAACGTTGAGGAGATCCATTGTGCGGAAGCTCCGAACTTCCAAGACAATCTGCGACTGCGGGGATAAAGAAAGTCTGCCTTGAATTTCCATAGATTCAGATTATCCTTGTCGTATGTTGCGCCGACAACATCATTATCCATAGAATAATCCGCACGCTCATTGCTGCGGCGGTTAAGATAGTCTGCTGTCAGCTCCATTGCCGCCCCTTTCCTGTTGAGAGGGAGTTGGAACTTCAGAGTACCTTCCTGTGTGACTGTATTTATTCGTTTATCTATTGCCGACATGGAGTTTTCAAACATGGAGAACGAGGTGGGTCTTGGACGCGAAGTAGCAATAAGGTAACTGCCTCCAAGCTGTGCGCCGGAGTTAAACTGCTGAGTCAGGCTAAGACGGTTGCGGAAATCAAAGCCTTTTGATTTAGTTGTTTCAGTGAGGTATGTATGCAAATCAGGTTCATCAAGCCATTGCACTGAGTTTTCTTCTAATTTTTTACCTCCGACATATAAATTGTCGTAAACGCTTAGATTCTTATAACGGTAGTTGATCATACCACCCAGACTTTCATTCCCGAAGCCGCAAGAGTGATACCAGTCGGCATTGGCCATGACGCTGCCGTAATATCCGCCTTCGGGTGGACGACGGAGCGTAATCATTATCGAGCCTCCGCTCATGGCTGCGTTTTGATCAGCACCCGCGAGATATTTGACCTGTACCTTGTCAATCATCTCTCCGGGAATATTGTTCAGTTCCGAAAGATCGGAGAGCTTCACGCCGTCAACGTAAATCTCACTTGCGGAGAGACCATTGATTTTGAACGTACCGTTCTCACGGGAGATATTGGGAAGGAAACCGAGAACATCAACAGCCGGTTTACCTTTCGCGATGTCCGTGCCTCTGAGGTTGGTTGTATAACCCTCGGCATTGTTTGTTGTGCGGGAGGCAACGACTGTCACCTCTTGAAGCTGCTGTTCTTTTTGAGCGTGTGCCGACAGTATGCTTAATACTGCTACAAGTGTGAATTTAAACTTTTTCATATCGTTGGGATTTTGAATTTTCATACTGCAAAATTAGGCTGAAAATAGGGCTCCAGCCTACTTAATCGGTATAAAAATCCTCTTAATCCATGATATGTAACATACTGATATCCAAACGCATTCAACCGTCAAAAGTCTTAAATGGCTTAATTTGCCTCTTAAGCTTTTCGACAAGGGTTGAATTATGCCGTAAATACATTCATAAAGTCTTCTTTTGCCTGCAATCCAAGCTTCTTCCTTATTGCTGTTTTGCTAACATAAATTGAGTTGGATGTCTGTTGTAAGAGTACACTTATTTCTTTCGTTGAGAAGCCGGCTCTTATCAGACATATTATCTGAATCTCTCTTTCAGTAAACAGCCCCGAATATCTGAACAAAAGATTTTCGTGAAAACCATCATACAACTCATCTATGACCGGATACAAATCGTCCCATTTCACAAGGCTGTCAATAGGAGTGTCTGAATTGCCTATATTACTAATCTTACGCAAGGCTTCCTGATTCTGTGTAGTGGGAGCCTCAGCAAATGTTTTAATAATTCCGAGCTGTTGCAAGAGAAGTCGTTTAAGCAATCCCTGTTTTTTATCTGTGGCAGGATTATTTGCCGATTTCAACAGTTCCTCCAATGTATCGATACGTTCTTCCGCTTCCATAAGTTTATTGCGACGTCGGCCCGACAAGTACCAGAAAAACGATATCCCGGCCATACTTACAAACGCAATAAGTATGATGATCAGCCACATTCTCTGATGTCTTATGGTCAATTCATAATTGGCTCTGCTCAGATCATAGGCTGATTCCAACGCATCGTCGCGCTCCTGTCTCTTTGTCTCAAGATCCTTGCTTACTTTTCGTAATGACTGGGCGACATTGGATATCCGGCTGAGTGACAACGCTCCATTCTTTTCATAGTCTAATGTTATCTTCAAAATATCAAGGTAAGAAGAAGCAACGGCATCCAATTGCGCAATGTCGATTCCGGTTTTCTCAATCAGTCCGAGATACTTTTCAGCCTCGCTCAGATTGCCGGCATTCATATTGAGGTTAACCATCGGTATGTACAACTCAATCAATTTCGATGCCGGTGCATTACCCATCCGAGCTATAATGTCCTCAAGAATCGCTGATGCTTTCGCTGCAGTTTCCCTTCTTTCGCCAAGTGCGGCAGCGTAATTAATTCGCAGATACAGCCATTCATCAGATCCTTCTTTCGGAGAATTAGCCACGGTAAAGAGAGAATCACAAAGAGCCACGGCATCAGCACTACGCCCTAAAGAGATCAGTGGTGTGATTTTCTTAATTTCAAAGTTAAATCGTTCGGCATCATTATCAGCCAAATCTATCTGACGGTCTATTAATTTCAACGATTTCCGAAAGTCCTTGTCGGCAAAAGAAAAGCCCAACAACTCCTGATTAAGCGTTAGTCGTATATCTTCAGGCATTTCCGTAAGGAGTGAATCTATCAGATCGTAAGCCTCAGTATTCTTCTCCAACGAACGCAGATGTCTTGCCTGCGCTATGACTGCTTCAATATATGACACTGTATCGCATGCGTTTTTAAAATACACCATCGATCGGTTAAGCAACGTATCAGCAACAAGCGAACGCCCCATATACATATTAGCCCGTGCATGCGCAAGTGCATAGTCTGCTTTATCCCTGTCATTACCAAGCAAGTTGTAATCAACTTCTTTAAGAAGTAAATAGGCGCTGTCGGGACGTTCCTCAAGAACCTGCATGGCTTGAACCAATCTGTCGTTATCGTTATTGCCGCACGACAGCATAAACACCAAAGCAAATACAGCAGCCAGAATATCTGAAATATATTTCATTAGAGATGATGTCTTATCCTGTGCAAATTTACGAATTAATCCTGAGATTAATTCCTGACTGACGGTACTCATAGAGTGCATTGCATTGCATCGCATTGTTGTCAAAAATTGTACGACAATGACAGATATGCACCCTGCATAAACGGCTTACTGGGATAGAAATCCCTGAATGAAATCCCTTTATACGACAGATGGCGATATTGGCTGAATATATCGAGATTCGACATCATGTAGCCGGCACTCACTCCGCACGGCCCGTTTTCATAACTTATACCTACGCGCAACTCCAATGCCAGCCACTGACCGTTGCCGGTGCTGATATATTCATAATCGATGACCGGCCATCGGGATGTGGATTCTATGCATACACGTTGATATGGGATATTCAGCATTACTCCCGGCTCGGCCAAAAGTGACCACGAAGATGCACGGTACTTTATAGCCGGAGTTTTCAGAACTACCGACGGACGGAGATATAAGTTGGACGGCTTATTATCATCCTCATCTATATTCCAGTTACTGCCTGATGCCCATCCGTCGTCATAATAATTAGCCCAATGACCGAACGCACCTCCGATCCCGACATACTTGCACAACATATAGTGGTACGAAGCTTCGACGGAGTATGAATAAGACGAGGTCAGTGTGCCGTTGAATGCCACTCGGTGACATATTACGTCCTCCATTGCAGATATGTGAGCGGGAAACAACATCCCTGGCATAAAGAGAATTAATATTGATATATACCTTTTCAGACTATTCATCGGTTTTATATTCATATAATTCGTATATACGTTTTCACATGGCAATACGGTCAGACACAAACGATATTATAGCCTCGTGATCGTCACAGCCCAGCATGTATTGCTTGCCGTTTTTGAGCCGTACAAAAAAACAATCGGAGGTCTTGCCATAAAACGCGAAATACTTGCCGAGAGAGCTGTCTCGAAACCATCCCCAATAACCAAACCATCCGGCACTTCCACACATCCGGCATCCGGAGGGTTGCACAGATTCTATCGAACTTATTTCTGCCAATGGGATACGTTTAATCCACAACGACCGGTTTACACTCAGTTCTTTATTGTCTACACTTATCGACATGGGCATATAGATCAACGCCAAAGCACACCATACAATCAATATCGCACTCATGGTCCCTATGCTCCAGGCATTGTCAGAACAATATAGTACAACAAGGAGTATTATCAGAATGCTCCCCGACAAAATAACCGAGTAGTTGCTCAATCTCACTTTTCGTTTCATAACTTATAATACATCTGTTTTATATGATTGATTATCTATACCTAAAACGATAAAAATCAGCCATAACGGAGTTCACTTAACAATTAGATCGGAAATATAAGAAACCACCGATGGCGAGTCATCGCATCCAAGTACATAGCGGCGACCGTTTTTAAGTTGCAAAAGGAAGCAATCGGATGTCTGTCCGAAATATCCGAAATATCTGCCGATATCCGAATCTGCAAACCAGCCCCAATATCCGGCAAATCCGGCGCTTCCACACATACGCTGATTGACCCACGGCGAAGGAGTAAACGGAGCTACAGACTCTATGGATGAAATAGGTATGGTCTTCACGGAAATGCGTTTTTTAACCACAACAGCCCGATCGTCCACCGTCACTGATACTGGTGAATAATACCACATGACTATAATGACAAGCGCGATCATTACGGCAAATACCGTGTATTCAGGCTGCTTGTCACGGCTAAAGATCATTCCACACACCAATATGCACATGACTACCACAGTGATAATCACCGAAACATTGCTCCATGTAACACTCTTTTTCATGTACATAGGTTTATTTCAATATTGCACTTCCTACTCCACTGCCCTGCTGGATTTCACCTCCACGGTTGACTTTCTTGCCATAAGATATGGTGTAGGTAAGAGTAAGCCTTATACTTCGTGACAGATCCACATTCCATATCTCAGCCGATTCGTCATAGCGTGGCGAACGGAATACAGTTGTGGCATATCCGTTGCGGTTAAACCAGTTACGGAACTGTAGCCCAACTTTCAGATCTCCCACATTATAATTCAGAAATAGTCCGTATGTGCTCTTAAAACTTGTCCTGGCACCATTTGACCATGCGCTCAACTGCTTCTGAGGCGACTGATAAAACAGCATCGCCGACCAGTTGTCGCGTGCATACTGAGCATACACACTTGCAAACAGGAAATTCATCGACTGGCGGTCGCAACCAGTCAGTACCACCCGCTGGGCCTGTCCGTTGACACGAAACGTAAGCGTATTGGCAAGCAGTCGGAGATTTGCCGACAACCATGCGGAATATGAGTGTGCGTCACCGCTGTTGACAGTGCGTCTTACAAGGCCGTCTATTCCGGAAAGGTTATAAAATTCATAAGCCTGCTTATTAGGATTCCCTTCATATTCCAAAGTGGCCGAAAGCGAAAGTTTATTGGTCGGTATATACGTATATGAAGCTGATGCAGACGCAAACAACGTGTTTCTCAGATGCGGATTGCCCTGAAGCCACAGCAATTCATTGTTCTGCACAAGAGCTTCATTGGCCGTGGATGCCTGTGGATGTGAATTGCCCCACCATCCTTCGATAGTTGCCGAATGCTTGTCGCTGATCTGATATTCAAGTTGAAGACCGAGTCGAGGATTCCACTGCTCAAGCACATTCACACCATTGACACGCCCTACCACATACGATGCTCCGACACGTGAATACAGGCTCAAGCCCGTAGACCAATTCTGCATATATTCCAAAAACAGCATATTTTCCGACGACAGCAGTTTCTGACGGCCGTCATAAGATCCCGAGTAGTCCGTATCGTATAGGGTATTATATGTCATCAGAGCCGTACGAAACGTGTTGTCGTGTGAAAATTTCTTGGAATATTGCAACTGTGCTGTCGGTGAATAGATTTTCTCCTTATTGTCGTTGACAATCGGGGCCATGTCCGACAAACGGTAAAATGCATTGCTCTTTGTAGAGCCGTATGTGAAGTTCCATGAGGCCACTACCGAATTGCCTTTAGGCAAAATAAACTGATAATAGCCCGACAGATTCGGATAGAGCGACTGAGAGGAATTAATGTCGATAGCCGACGAACTCGGCAAAAAATTCTCAGTAAACGCTACCTCCGAACCGTTTCTGACAATCGGCATTGCACTGCGTCCGAACGATATCTGATGCTGCACATAACTGACATCGTTGCGATATGTCGCACGAAAAGAAGTCCACTGATTATTTGTTCGCTGGAGATAATCGTTTCCCGCCACCGAACGGCGTGTCACCTCATCGTAGTGATTACCGCCATACATTATGTCCCTGAATGTCTGTGTCTGCCCCGTATGGTATCGTCCCAGATGACTCCACTCAGCACTCGCACTGGCATCAAAAGTCCACTTCTTATATACAAATTTTGAATACACATCGCCACACACCTTATTGTCGGCAAGCGTACGGCCCCAAGCCGATATTTTGGTATATCCGCCCCACTCGTAATGCTGCATTATGAAATTCACTACATGTGGCGCGCTCTGAAACCGAGGATCGTCGGGATAATTCAGCACTTCCACACGCAACACATCTTCCGGCCTCAATCCCTGTAAGTCCTGCTCTGATGCAGGTACATAATCTATATACATAGCCACATCTTTGCCACTGGCAGTCTTTACGGCCGTAGAGCCAGGCGCAACATTGAGTTGCGGCACCTGCATCTGCAAAAGCAGATTGGTCGCATCCAAAGCCGTTTTCTTAGTCTTTTTATCCGGTATGTATTCCACTCCGAATTTCACCACCCGCTGTGTACGGCCCTCAACCACTACTTCGCCAAGTTCCTGCATTCCGCTTGAATCAGGCTCTACCGTATGGGCCGTAACAATCGAGGGAATCAATAGCAATGTATAAATATACTTCTTCATAATCTGTAATAATTGGTCATTTTAATAATGACACACAATAGATTTAAAACTCAACAATATCTGTCGAAAAAATCAATGATAGTCTGTTTCCAGGAAATCAATATTTTGTGTATTTGCTTTCGGTGCCGCCGGAGCATTCATATCGTGCCTACTTCCGTCGGGGGTATCCATTATCATGGCTCTCGAATACGCCTCGGAACCTTTCAGATATGCGGCATACGCTTTCAGCATATCCCGACGATTCATTTTATCGTATTTCTCAGGCTGGCAGATAGGATACATTTCCATATTGCTTTTTTCCAAGCCGGTAGCCGTAAAACGGTGCTGCCCGGATGAATCTGTCGCTTCAAGAATCAACCCCGGCAGTCCGCTAAATTTCCAAGGGCCGTCCTGTAGCGGAATATCTGGCGCAAACCACACCGACCAGTGGCGTCCGTGATAGTCAGTTTCCGCCATAACACAATCATATCCAAGCACATCTTTCACCGAATCAGTTATAGTCCACTCTATTTCCGTGAATGGCTCGCTGTAATAACCCTGTTCGGTAAGTCCGTATTTGTCATACACCGTTGTGATGCCGTCTTTATGCGACTTTAAGACGTACAAATTCCCCTTTTTATGCGGTATGGCTGAATCATCGCCTGTTTTAAGATATTGTTCCACTCCGATCGATATAAGCTGATGGTGCAGTTTTCTACCCTGCGGAGTCGACTGAAGCGAGTCGAGATACTCATTGTTACGGTTGTAGTATTTCGAACATTCTGTATTGGCAAGCAGCAGATAGTCATAGTCAAGTGTCAAAACTTCGCCATCGTTGCGCAGTGCGAGATGATGATAATTATAGCCTACCTTGATTTCAGCACGCGGATATTCCGTACGCCCCTTTGCTTCCGCCGAAAGCACAATGCCGAGCAGCATGAATGATAATGTGATGATCCGTATTGTTTTCATATCCATATATCTGACGCTTATTATGTATGTTTTGTCACATTCCCGCTTCGAAAAAAAAATGACAATTGTGTATTATATCCTATCCGCACGGCTCTATACGGATGTGAATGAAAAAGAAAACGTGAGCCAACTATGCCACGTCCCGACTTGAAGGCCCTGAGAAAGCCTGTGAGCAGATACAACAATAGCAGCCCACGCTATACGCGTGAGAGCCACTATGCTATCCTTGCCCAACAGAAAGTTTCTCAGGTTTTCAAGTCGCAAGATGAGCATAACGCCTCTTATAATTCCAAAATATCGTACAAACCAATGGCTTGCAGTCGCAAAGTTACACATATTTTTGGATTTTATCACACTGCGGGCCGGAAATCTCTTTCAGTACATTTTACCGACTGACCGATAATATATATCCCTTCTTCTTTATCGACGATATTGTAACGGCCGGATCGGCAATAAGCCTGCGTATGTATGAAATCTGCACATTCAGTGCAAGTGAATTTGAATAACTTGCATCGCCCCATATCTTTTCAAGTATCAGATCTCGCTCCACCGGCATGCCTGCATTCTCAGCAAGCATCAACAGGATCTCAGTCTGCCGCACCGACAGCGAATGCGTCTCACCGTTATAAGTGAGTGACGATAGATTGGGCCTGAATATGGTGTCGCCCAACATATACTCCACATCGTGATTCACTGTCATACTCTCGAAGCGCTCATTGATTTTTGCCATAAGTTCCTCGGGATAAAACGGTTTAGGGATGTAGTCGTTGCCTTTAAGCGAAAAGCCATGCAGACGGTCTACCTTGTCAGTACGGTCGGTTAGAAAGAATATGATCACCTTTCGGTCGTTTTGCCGGATAATACGGGCCATCTCAAATCCGTCGAGTTCAGGCATATTTATATCAAGCAGTATCAGATCGGGATGCGACTCTCTGTACATCTCCAGCCCCACCCTGCCATTGTTGGCATATATCACCTCATATCCCTCTGCCTCTATGAAGCGTTTGAGCAGCATTGAGTTTTTCAGATCATCATCGACCAGAAGTATTCTTATAGCTTTCATCACTGCGGCAGTATGATGGTGAAACACGTTCCTTCCCCCTCCTTACTCTTCACGGATATATCGCCGCCATGAGCATCGATCAGCAACTTCACATACGCAAGACCAAGCCCAATGCCGGGCTGCTCTGCCACCGACGACCGCCCACGGTAAAATCGCTTGAATATATGCTTCAGATCGCCTGAGGCAATACCGTTGCCAGTATCGCAGACATGAAGCTCGACGCTATCGTTGCTTTCCGATGCAGTAGCACTTATTTCGACAGACGAGCCGGAATACTTTACGGCATTTTCCACAAGATTGTTCAGTATGTTGTAGAAATGTGAGCGGTCGACAGATACTTCAACCGCACGGTCTATACCATTATTGATCACCACCGACTTATCGGCTGGAATCACGATTGCCGACGACACGTTATCAAACAGATCATGTAGATTGACGCTCTGAATATTCAGAGGTATCTGCTCTACATCATTGAATGTGATATCCCTCAGCATTGAGAAATATGCCGACAGGCTGTCGAGTGCCGTCCTTGTTTCGGTCAGCATCTCCTTCTTTATTTCCGGATTGGCCATCATTCGCTCGTTATCCAGCCCCGAAACACACATCTTAAGCGTCGAAATAGGTCGTTTCAGTTCATGAATCATTGTGGTGATGAAACTATTGCGCATCTTGTCGAGACGCGAGAGTTTCAGCACTGTTGTGAACTGCAATACAAGACACATAATAAGTAAGGTAGAGATGACTGCCGATATGATGAGTGTCTGCCACATGCCCGGCAACACATCGAGCGGACTGATGGCACAGACAATAGTGACAGTCTGCCCTTCCAACTGAGTATAAGGAACTGTTACCGTCAGGTTAGGTCTTAAGGCCGATTTATGATATTCAACCGTTGAATTCCATACCATACTGTCGGCTTTACTCAGAGTGATTTGTGCTCTTATATCGGCTTTATTTAATATGGAGTCAACGCCTTCGGCTGTGAACGGACACTTTCGCTCGATCTGGATACTTTTAGCTGCGGCCCAAGACTCGTTTTCATCTCTCGCACCTGAAGCATCGTAGACCACCGAATCTACTGGCTGTGTTTTTAGCGCATAGGCCAACTCTATGGCTTTTTCTTTTATCTTCGGTGTAAGAGGCGTGCCGGGCTCAATACCAAGAAGCTCGTATGCGGAATACTTATAGGTCAGTATCGTGATCTTACGAGTTGTCTTTACCGTATCGCCATAATGTTGCGACAGGCTGAATGTGGGCATTATTATTTCACTTGAATCCGGGCTTTTAGTATAATCCAGGCTGCTGGCATTGGATTGGTTACGTATTTCATTATATTCATCCACACAATGGACAATCCGATCCGCAAGATTACGTTCATAATCCTTGAGTGAAAACTCATAGCGGCCGTACAGCCAGTAAAACTGCATCCCGAGAAATAACAGGATGGCAATAATTGTAATGATGTAGAGTGCTTTAATACGTTTTTCCATGCTGCGAATTTACAAAATTACATACAGTCGGGCATCGTTTATATCAATCTATTTGCCTGACAGTAATAATTTAGTAATAATTCCATAATGTTTGAGTAATGATTATTTTCGGCGATGGGGCAACCGCCGGATTAACTTTGCAGCGTGAATTTAAACCTCAAAAAAACATAACTGACATGAGTAAATCCATCCTCATCCTTGCCATGGTATCAGTAATGGCAACAATCGCTTCCGGCAAAATAATCCGCCGTCAACTCGCCATTTATCAAAGTTCTGTTCCCGAAACGGAGACACTCGCCAACGAAACAATGGAATTTGTCTATGATTACCGCTACTGTGTCGATACCACCGGACGTCTTAACGACAATATATCGAGCGACAACATGCTCCTTCAGATAGGCCCTGACGGTCTGTCGAAATTCTCCAGCTACAAGAATCTCACCGTGGACTCAATATTAATGCGTTCAAGCCAGGAACAGATAGCCAATGCCGCACTGGAGGGAAAACTGAGTAATGGTGAATTCATTACCATTTACAAAAACTATCCGGCAGGTAAACTCACGCACACGGAAAAAATCTGTACTGACTGGTTTCGTTACGATGAAGACATGCCGTCGCTCGAATGGGAACTGACCGACTCGGTTGAAAACGTGCTCGGCTACGAATGCCAGAGTGCCCGATGCAAATTCCGTGGCCGTGAGTGGACGGTATTTTACGCTGAGGATATTCCCCTGTCCGACGGGCCTTGGAAATTGTACGGTCTTCCAGGACTTATCATGAAGGCTACCGACGAAAATGGCCACTATACTTTCGAGTGCATCGGCATAAAGTCCAAGGCAGATCGCCCCATCACCATCTACAAAGTACCTTTCAACAAAGTAAGTCGACGTGATTACTACGATACTAAGCACCGATACGACGTGAACCCATATGCCTACTATGAAGCCACAACAGGCGGACACGTAACGGTGACTGACAATGCCGGCAATCCGTCGCTCGACGCCTATGACCCGATAGAATTACCATACGATTATATCGAACTCGACTGAAAAAAATGACACGATTCTGCTTTTTTATACTATATGCAATGCTCGGTCTGCTGTCGGCAACGGCAGCAGACCCGGGCAGACTGCACGGATTGGTCAGGGACGCCGCCTCAGGTGAACCGCTGATCGGAGCCATAGTCAAATCAAAAGGTGCATTCACCTCCACCGACAGCAACGGACGTTTCGCTCTGTCGCCTAAGGCCGGCAGTGACTCCATTTCGATAAGATGCATGGGCTATGAATCACGGACACTGCCGATATCGGCCGATCTGACCGACATACGGCTCAATCAGAAAACCACGCAACTGAAAGATGTGATTGTGGAAGCACCTGACATATACGCCAAAGGCGATACTCTCGTGTTCAATGTGGCGCGATATGCCAATGCCAAGGATAATGCGATTATCGACGTCATCAAGCGGCTTCCCGGCATAAAGGTGGAGGAAGACGGCACTATAAAGTATCAGGGCAAACCGATCAATAAATTTTATCTCGACGGCAATGACTTCATAGGCGGTCAGTACGGTCTGGCCACCAACAACATATCGCACGAAGACGTAAAGTCGGTAGAAGTTATGGAAAACCATCAGCCGGTAAAGGCTCTTGAAGGCATAGAATTTCCTGAAGAAGCCGGCATAAATCTTAAACTGAAAGATGACGCGCGCAGCCGATGGGTAGGTGTAGCACAAGCCGCGACAGGCGTGCAACCAATGCTTTATTCCGGCTCGCTATACACCATGCGCATAGCTTCTAAAATTCAAAATATATTTACACTGAAAGCCGACAATACCGGCTGGAATCCTGCCAATGAGATACAAGAGCATGATTTCAACGACATATATTCATCGGACTACACCCCATCGCTATGGCCGGAATATATCTCAGCCGACATAATCAACGCACCGCTCTCTGAAAAGCGCACCCGCGACAACCTGTCGTGGATTGCAAACGCAATTACGGCATGGAAATCCGGCGACGCCTCAATGAGACTGAAACTTAACTATATGGGCGACCGGCTCGACTATCATTCAGGAGTTACCACCGACTACTTCAGTCAACAGATACCCACATTTATTCAACACAACTCACAGCGCAGCATGAGTCATGACCTGTCGGCACAATTCAACAGTGAGATAAACAAGCGCGATTATTTTCTGAAAGACCGACTGACTCTGTCAGGCGTATGGGATACTTCAAACTCGGCAATCACAGGCTCGTATGATATTGCACAACGTGTGAACCGAAAACATTTTTCTGCCGAAAATGATCTGAAACTCGTGAAGCGCAACGAAAAACGACTGTTTACGCTCACATCACACAATGCTTTCAGCCATCGTCCTGACCGACTGCTTGTTTCGGGCGATGAGAACACCGTGCAGACACTATCGTCCACTGATTTCAGAAGCATCACAGAAATTCGATTCGGCAAACTCACACGTTTCTGGAAATATTATCTTTCCACAGGGGTGGATTTTGACTACCACCGCATGAACAGCATGCTCACAGGGCTTGGTGATTTTGACAATAGAGGTGTACATGAAGCATACCTGTCGAATGTCTATGTCTCACCTCAGGTCGACTATGATAGAAACGGATGGAGAATGTCGATGAGTATGCCGTTGAAATGGTACCACTATTCCATTGCCGGTCAACACGACTATATAAATGTCAGTCCGCGGTTTAACGTATGGCGACGACTTACCGCCAAATCGGAATTGTCAGGATCAGTGGCATATCGGCTCGGGTCGCCACAGCCATATCTCAATATCGATGTCGCGGTCTTATCCGACTACCGCAATCTCTTCGTAGCCTCAAATCCCGATAAATACACTCAAGATGTGGCGGCATCACTCTCTTACCGCTATCGCAATCCAATGAAATCGTTATTTGCCAATCTGTCGGCAACCTACAACTATCGCCGCAGTGCTATAATGTCCAACCAGCTGTTTGTCGACGACTTCATTATTTCCACATACGCCGACCGTCTTCATCATAGCGACACATGGTATCTGAAAGCCGGTCTGAGCAAAGGCCTAGGACACAGCAAAATGGTTGTAGGACTCGAAGCTGATGCATCAATTGCCACCGCTTCTTCGATGCGCGACAACACAGTTATCCCCTATAATCAAGTCGCAGCCGGTATAAAACCTTACTTAAAAGGAAGCATTCTCAGCTGGCTATCGGCAAACTACGATGCCGAATACAGATTCTCAAAACTCAGCATCGCCGGAGACAAAAACAACTACCATACATTTCACCAGAATCTATTCATGACCATAATGCCTAACGATTACGTACAGTTTACCGTCGGGGCCGACCATTTCCTCACTCGTTTTCCCGAAGGAAACACCGCAAATCTTCTGCTTCTTGACGCATCAGCCGTGTGGAAAGTGAACAACAAAGTCAGACTATCGCTAACCGCCAACAATCTGCTTGACAAACATTCCTATAAATACGTAAACTACGGCACCCTCTCAAGATCTGAACACATGTTTCAGATACGACGACGTGCAGTAATCGCATCTGTTCAATACCGCTTCTAATGCATCTCAGCCACCGAAACACTGCAATAGAATGCCTGCCACACCCCTGACACATTACGTATTACGAGGATGTGACGGGCATTTTATAGATATCCCTTCACAGATTAAGATACTCTCGCAGG